>JAOZLU010000433.1 GCA_029934695.1 Desulfobacterales bacterium
CTGCGTAAAAAATCGAAATCCTTCACCCACCCTACTACTACTACTACTACTACTAGTACTACTACGGCCTGAAAGAATACCATCTGCCGTAAATGGTACTGTTCAGTACCATCCCCGCTCCTCTGTAAATCCAAATACGTTTAATGATTTTGTTTGTGCGTTTATAAGGTGGGTTGCGGTTTCGTTTTTTACTGCGTAAAAAATCGAAATCCTTCACCCACCCTACATGTCCGGACATATTCTGCATCTCAGCACAGCCGGCAGGTGCTAAAATTTCATTTCAGCACTCCTTGTTAAGCTTTATGCCATTGGCCTCTTCTCCGTCATGATTAGCCGCAATGGTCGAGGGATTCCGAAACCCATCCACCATGAGATTGAATAATTCTTCCAGATTGTCAAACAGAGAATAGCTCATATTTTTCAAAAACCAGCGGGTAATAATATGGTCCATCGTGCCTATGAAAATGGCCCTGGCAAGATAAGGCTTGAGGTTCGGTCTCAGTTCGCCGCTTTCTCGACCTTCTTCAAAAATGTCCAATAAATGCGAATAGAGGATTTTGACATTTGAAAAAACCTCTGTGGTCATAAAATTGGCGTTGGTTTTTAAAATCAGATAGACGATTTTGGCATCCAGCGGGGACTGTTCAACTTGGCGAAGATACCACCAGAAGAATTTTCTGAGCTTGTTGACCGTGCCCTTGATCCCGAACAGCTGGCCATCCAAATCCGCCAGCAGATCAGAAACCCAGAGGTCAGGTATGGTGAGGAGCAGGTCTTCCTTATTTTTGAAATATTCATAAAGGGCCGCTTCTGACAGCCCCACCTGTCTGGATATATCAATGACGGTTGTCTTCTGATATCCCTGCTCGGCAAACAGCTTTTTGGCTGATTCAATAATGCGGCTTCTGGTACTTTTTTTTGGATTACGACTCTGCAAAATTATTATCTTAATTATATTTAGATGATGGTTATACAAAAAGAATATGCCAAAGCTCTCTGCATCTGTTTATCCGATATTCTATTGCAATCATAAGATTTATCGGCCAAGTAAGGCGAAACTGCTTCAGCCACTCACTCCGATCAGCAATCTTAAATTCCTGCCAATATCATTTCTGCCTAATTTGTATCTGTCTATGCTTAGAGTCAATGAAGCTTTCCGCATGATGAGAGCTTAATAGCATTAGGTTTTAAATTTGTCAAGCATTTTTTTTGCTAAGATTAATTTTTTTTATCATGATTTCATATTTAACATTAAAATCAATATTTTAAAGCAAAAATAATTTTTTGATCTTAAAAAATTAAATCCGGATTAAAATTTCAACTGCTTTGCAACAGCAGTTTTACTTGATAACATTGTTCCTGTTTTTATTTTCATCTATTTGTATTTATAATAAATAAATTTAATAATCTAATGCAATTAGGCTATTTGCCTGTCAGACTAAAGATGAGTGACATTCCGAGTCTGGATATTTAACAAATTTGGATGAACACAGGGGAACAGATGGCCGGAACCTCTGTATGCGTTTTTCAAGCCGGGGTTTGAATTTGCTTGACATGCAGAAGCCGTTGCTGGTACTCATCTTTAATTATAAAGACAGAGCAGAACGTGAAGCAACTAAAAATGAGGAGAAATTATGACAACACTTATCAGCTTATCCGTAATAATCATGGCGATCTACATCCTGTCTGTTATCACCGAGGAATTTTTCTGCCAGACCTCCGAGTTTTTGCAGTGTGCTGAAAATGAATATCCAGCCCCTATATAAGGGATAACAGTGTGAAAACAATACTCAGAGAAATCAGGGAATATCTTACTGAACAAGACCATTCCCCTTTCGGAGACTGGCTTGACACATTGAAAGACAGAAAAGCCAGAGCCGCCATCCGTATCCGGCTTGACCGTCTCAAGCTCGGCAATTTCGGAGATTGCGAACCTGTCGGCGAAGGTGTTTACGAACTGCGTATCCATTTCGGACCCGGCTATCGGATTTACCTGGGACAGGACGGTGATATTCTAATACTGTTGCTCCGGGGCGGGACGAAAAAGTCCCAGAGCGGAGATATCCGGAAAGCCAAAGCATACTGGCGGAATTACAAAAGGAGGAAGAATGAATAAGGTTTCAAGGTCATACCAGGATGAGCTGTTAAAAGCACTGGCCGATCCGGCAGAAGCGGCAGCATACCTCAATGCCGCCCTTGACGACGGTTCTGATCAGATATTTATGCTGGCCCTCCGGAATGTGGCGGAGGCTCGGAGATTAAGCAGCCTCTCAGAAATATTTCACAAGGATACAGAAGTATCGGAACTTATGCTGTCCGATAACGGAGCTATCCAATTGTCTGACCTGTCCGAAATATTCCTCGGAATCAGATTTGTTGCCCAAAAAGGGAATGCTGAAATGAAATTTTAGCACCGGCCGGAAACAATTTGCAAAATTGTTTTACTGAAAGAGTAAATTATTTTTCAGAATATGCGGAACAATCCTCTCAATACAAATCAGACGTTTGAACGCCACGTCATCCTTGTTGCCCCTGAAGTTCATTGGAACACAGGCAATATCGGGCGGACATGTCTGGGCGCGGGCGCTTTTCTTCATCTCATAAAGCCCCTGGGATTTTCCATTGAAAGCCGTGAGGTGAGACGGGCAGGGCTGGATTACTGGCCCAAAGTCAGACTTTCTGTATGGGAGAATTTTGAAGCATTCAGGGAAAAGATGAAGCCCCTGGCAGGAGAAGTGGCGTTATTTGCCAAAAAAGGTACGAAATCATTCTGGTCCATGCCGTGCCCGGACAGGTTATTCCTCATCTTCGGATCGGAAACCAGAGGGCTTCCCGAAGAAATCCTGTTCATGTACAAACACGCAACGTACCATATCCCCATCGCCGGAGATATCAGATGTCTTAATCTGTCAACAGCGGTGGGAATTGCGCTTTACGAGAGTATGCGTTTTTCACAGATATCTCACGCCTGGCCCCAGACTTCCGAAGTTTCGGAAGCTTCCGAAGTCTCCGGATAATCTCACCGCAGAACTATATTTCCCTAAGTAAACTTACGCAGCCTCTCATCAACCTCTGTAAGCTTTGTGTTGACAAGGTTGGCATTGACATCATATTCGTATCGGAGAGATTTCCCGTCCTCGTAAATTGCCGCACTCAGACGGTTCAGGTCGTCCTATATGTAGGTGACAGCGTATGCACTGCATGAAAACATAAGCATGACTGAAAAGAGGAATATTGGCAAAACGATAAGTTTGAAAATATTTTTTTGTCTGTTTCTTTCCATAAAGTAGCTCCTTTTTCCGGTTTGTCAGATGATATTACTGATCGTTTTAACAAAATCTTTTGACTGCGTTATCCATTCTTTGACAATCTCCTCATCAATGGTGAAAAAATCCTCATAATCGCTCTGTTGTCTGTATTTGAAGAGAAGATTGTATAATCTTCCGTATGATCTGGGAACAATTCCTGCTAATACAAACTGGCGATTGAAGAAGGCTTTCACGCCGGTGTGCTTTGACAGAGAAAGATTATTTTTCAGCAGCAATGCGCTTACAGCATAGAAACAGGCATAATACAGGCGGTTTATACAGGTTTTCCAATGTCTCATATCCGCCATCACATCTGCCTCCTCCAGAGCTTCTCCCGCCCTTTCCAGACGGTATCTTATCAGTTCATCTTTCGGATACGTCATATCACAGTTCCTTCCCTGGCAACATTCTGATAAAACGGCGTTATCCGCATTAAAGGATCCTGCCATTCCCGTTTCGTATGGATGACGGAGTGGATAATCTCACCGGTTGCCAGTTCTATCTCAAATATTTTGTTGTGAAGTTCTATTTTTCTGTTTTCCGTCAGATTTTCATCTGTCAGGATGAGAATATCCCAGTCAGACCAGTCCTTCTCACGTCCTTTGGAACGAGAACCGTAAAAAATCATTTTGGCTGACGGATATTCCGAGATAACCGAAATTTTTATATCTGATAATAATTTGTTCTGGTTCATTTGTTCCGTCTCCCTGAAGGGTCTTTGCTGTCGTATGCGGATTGCCCCAGACTTCCGAAGTTTCGGAAGCTTCGGAAGTCTCCGGATAATCTCATCGGCCCATTTTTCCAATACACTGTTTTGTTTCGTCTTCTTACCTTTTCCGGTACCATTTTCCATCAGCGTCCTGAAGCCATTCGCCCGGCTTTGCCTTTTGTTCAATTTGCACGGCGCGATGTTTTTCAACAACATCAATCGCTGTACCCTGTTGCTGTGCTATTTTTTTATACACGGTTTTACGGTCCCTGTTTTCCGCGTCCACCACATCTCCGTTCTCTCTTTGCCCGCCTCTGAATTCCAAGTATCCCCTGTTGTTTTCTCCGATGATGCCTTTTGCTTTAAGGGCTTTGATTACAGGAATACGGGCTATCATTCTTGATTTGATGCCTCCTGCAAAAACAGAGACACCGTTGCTGAACATTATTGACAGAAGAAATGAAATTATAATTATTAACGCTTTGTTCCTCATCATTTAACCTCCGTATTCACTTCTTAGAGGGAGAAGATTCCTTCCCCGTTTTTTGTTCGGCTTCATCTATGTCACCGAAGAAATCATCCAGTGCCCTGTCCACCTTGACATTCACATCAATTGTGATATGAATCGGCTTCACTTCCACAGGCGCGACTTCGACCGCATGATGGGAGTAGCAGGCTTGCATGAATGGAACAAGCACTGCTCCCAGCAGGATTACGATATTTTTCAACATGATTTACCCTTATTTATTTGACAGTAAAAAGTTGAAAGTGAATTTACAACTGATCAGCTTTTTATTCGTTAAAATAACATCCGTATCTTCCGATCAATAATCTTTGATTATAACGTTTTTCAGGGGCCCTTGAACGTGCCGTTCACGGGCATGTTTACGCTCACGGGGACTCCTCTGAATTCGTTATAATCAGAATAATCTCAAGAGGTTGCAAGATCACTTTCCATTTTTTGCTTTGAACTTTAAACAATTTTGATCAAAAGATCAACATAAAAAAGTCGGTGCCACCTTTTACCTGAGCAAAAAGCAGGGTTTCTTATCCTGCACACAGGAAAAATGGCACAAAATTTATTGAAAAGCAAGGAAATTTGAATTTGAAATTGCTGATGTTCCAAGAAGCACTTACCACTTGACTTTATCTGATTTTTAATATAGGAATCTGAATGAGACTTGCAGATTGTGATCCTGTTTTTATTCTGCTTATTTTTTTAACTTGAAAATCAGCGATTCCTCTCTTCTTCTGGCGGAATGGCTGATAATTATAACGGATTCAGGGGACTCCTTATGCTGACATTCAAAGGATGTACATTAGCACAACTGGATGACACTTTCGGATTGGAACAGGTGAGACAAAGTGCCGTGTCAGATGAATGGCTGAACGGACATGCCCCTGTCAGCGATTTTGAGCGGGAGATATTATCGGTCTTACAGAAAAAGCTGATCCTCGGCGTGGATGATTGGAATGAGACGGAACTCGCGTATAATTTTATCGGTCCAGTGATCTCTTTTGTCGATTATACCAGCCGGAAGTGTAACTTTTTCGCGGAAAGACATTTTGAAGGTATCGTAGAGGGGATTGAAATGAGGGGCACACCCGACGGTATGATAGCGTCCGGGGTGCGTGTGCCGAAAAAACCGTATTTCTGCTTTCAGGAATATAAGAAAGAGAAAAATCCCGAAGGGGATCCGGCCGCCCAAGCTCTGGCAGCGATGCTGGTGGCCCAGGAAATCAACGAACATAAGCATCCTGTCTATGGCTGTTATGTGAAAGGCCGGGACTGGTTTTTTATGATCTTGCAGGATAAAGCTTACGCGATCAGCGAGCCATATATCGCGACGCGTGAGGACATATTTGACATTTTCCGGATTCTCAGAGTGCTGAAGCAGATTATTCTCGGTTTTGCAGATGATTGATGCGATTTACGGATCGGAGGATGAAACGGATATCCGTTCAATCGTTCGGCTGATTATAACGGATTAAGGGGAGCCTCGGACCTGAACCACGGACATGACCGTAAAAACCGCAGAGGGCCGCAGAGAAAACAGTAAGAACTCTGTGGCTCTCTGTGCCTCCTTCGCGGCTCTCTGCGGTTATTAA
>JAOZLU010000434.1 GCA_029934695.1 Desulfobacterales bacterium
AAGCCTCGGAATCAATTCCGAGGCTGAAAGCGCAAGCAGGCTGAAGCCAGCTACCGTGACAGTGCGCTTTAGCGTACTTGAGCTTTTAGCCGGGGGATTTGTCCCTCGGTGACTTTAGCGTACTTGAGCTTTCAGCCGGGGGATTTATCCCTCGGCTTGCGGACTTGAGCTATCAAATGAGGATTATTCCAAATTAATCCTCGCAAACAAACGAGGTGACAACATGAAAAAATCACAAATCATTTCAGCATTTCAAACGACATTTATCGCCCTGACCATTTTGGCGGTCATTGCATCACCGCTTTATGCCCAACTCCCGCCCGAATCAGAATGGGAGGAACAAGGTGTCTGCGCCCGAGTCCGCATCAAACTCAGCCAAGACGTGGCCATCACCCGGACCGCGTTCAGGGCCACTCTGGAAATTGACAACGCGCCGGAGAATGTCTCCATTGAAAACCTGAACGTGACCATTGACATCCAAAACCGGAACCAGGATCCGTCCAACGACCTGTTTGCAATTAGTGACCCGGAACTCACCGGCATCAGTGATATGAACGGAACCGGCACATTGACACCGGGTTCTTCCGGAAAAGCAGTCTGGATTATCCTTCCCACAAGAGAGGCCGCACCGAACGAGCCTAAACAATACTATGTAGGCGGAACCCTGAGTTACACCGAATCCGGCACAGAGATCAACATGCCGCTCTTTCCCGCAACCATCACGGTCAAGCCGGATCCCCTGCTGGTGCTGAACTATTTCCTGGTGCGGAATGTTTACAGCGACGACCCGTTCACCGAGGATGTCATCGAACCAGCGGAGCCGTTCTCCCTGGGACTGATGATGAGCAACGAGGGGAAGGGGACAGCCCGCAAAGTGAAAATCACATCCGCACAGCCGGAGATCATCGAGAATGAGAAGGGACTGCTGATTGATTTCAAGATCATCGGAACACAGGTGAACACCGATCAGGTCACACCCTCCCTCACCGTTGACCTCGGAGAGATCGGACCGGCCCAGACCTCGGTGGCCCAGTGGCTGATGACCGCAAGCCTTCAGGGCAAATTCATTGAATACGAAGCCAGTTTCGAGCATACCAATGATCTCGGAGACTCCCGAACATCCCTTATTGACAGCGTGAACATCCGGGAACTCAACCATGTGGTGCGGATTGACATCCCGGAAGATGACAGCAAGCCGGATTTCCTGGCAAACGACATCGAAGATGACAACTTTCTCCCGGACACGCTTTACAACAGCAACGGCTCGACCTCGCCAGTGAACGTGATTTCCGATGCAATTGTGAACGGTCAGGTCAGCAGCGGCAATCTCCAGGTGACACTGGCCGGCAATGCCCCGAACGGCTGGGTTTACATCCGGGTGGACGATCCGGGAAAGGAGGAATTTCATCTGAAAAGCGTTGTGCGTTCTGATGGGCGGAACATCCGCATGGATGAGAATGCTTGGACCACCCATCGGACCATACGACTGGTCGGAGAGGCACCGTACAGGGAGAGTCTGCTCCATCTCTTTGACCGCGTTGAATCCGGCAGTTTTGAATACACCCTCACTTTTGAAAGCGCGTCCTCGGAACCGGAACCGCCGGTCATGCAGTTCATCCCGGATCGTTCAATGGTGGCGGGCATTCATTTCGGCTTCATCGTCAAGGCAAGCGATCCCAACAAGACCATCCCCTCACTTTCCGCCACTCCCCTCCCCGAAGGCGCAAGCTTCACGGACAATGGCGGCGAGGCCCGATTTGATTGGCCAACCTCCTTGGGAGACACGGGCAAGTACGAGATCACCTTCACCGCGTCCGACGGTGTGTTGCAAACCTCCCAGACCGCAGCTGTCACCATATATTCGGACAAAGATGATGATACAGACGACATGCCGGATGAATGGGAACAGGAGCATTTCAGCACACTTGAGAGAGACGGGCGCGGCGATTTTGACGACGACGGCATTTCGGACTTGGATGAGTGGCAGAACATGACCGATCCCACGAAAAGCATGAAAGGGGATGTCAACAACGATGAGACCGTTGACCTGACGGACGTGATGCTCGCCCTCCGCATTCTCAGCGACATCCCGCCGGAGAGCATTGTGAACAAGGGAAGTGATGTGAACGGAGACGGAAAGATCGGTCTTGAGGAGGCGATTCACATATTGGGGATGGTTGCCGGAAATACCGGAGAAATCAGTCAGGATATAACTGTGGCTGATCTGGCAGGCGATTATGAACTGATCGCTTTCACCCTGATTTACGGGACAGAATATGAGGCTGACACCTGTTCGGGGTCAATGACAATTCAATCCGATGGTCATATAAGCAAGACCTTCAATATTGACGGCCAGACCGGCTCAGGTGAGGCACATATCGAAGTCACGGGTGATGACACGCTCAGGTTCTCCTCTGCCTGCAGCCCCTTTGACATGCCATTCGAACTGAACAACGCTGTTCTGACCATGACCTATCCAAAGGGGTACTGCGGGCAGGAGACCTCCAAGATTGAGATTTGGAAAAAACTGGTTAATCCGTAAAACAAAGCCGGGAGATCAATCTCCCGGCTGACAGTGAAAGATTTCAGGTTACATCGGAGACGCAGATGGTAACGGACTTGACAGCGTCAGGGTAAATTTCAGCAATGCCGGCGGTTCGGCAACGACAAATCGTTCAGGCTATTATACCCAGTCTGTCAGTCATGGCTGGAGTGATGATGCAACGGAGGACAATGGGAGTGACAATACAACTGGTTCTGACGATGGTGACGGCAATCAGGCTGGAGGTGCAGGTGGCGGTGCCGGAGATATATAGAATTCAAAAATCCAGGTTTCTTTACACCTGAAGAACGGGCGACTCCGATAATATTACCGGCTGAATCCTTTCCCACTCTTTCGAGTCATTCGCTGCATGCCACAGATCATAATATTGCTGCATATTCAGCCACAGATCGGGACTGGTGTTGAATGCCCGTGAAAAGCGTAGAGCCGTATCCGCAGTGACAGGCGCACGCTCGTTTGCAACTTCCGATACGGTTTCTTCTGGCAGGCCCAGGATATCGGCCAGTTGGCTGAGTGTCACAACAGACTGATCAATATAATTTCTTTGCAATATGCCTCCCGGGTGGGTGAGCGGTCTTTTCCGTAGTTTCACAGGAATCTCCTCAGCTTAATTTAGTTGTAAACGGACCGATGGATGATATTTAATGGTAATTTATGAAATGACAACACTACTCCAGGCCGTCTGAATTTCAGGTTCCGAGGCTTTCTCCTCTGTAAATCCAATTATATGTGATGATTTCGTTTGTGAGTTTGTCAAGGTGGGTTGCGGGTTTCGTTTTTTACTGCGTAAAAAATCGAAATCCTCCACCCACCCTACAACCCTTTGTAACAGAAAATTTGGGGTTTTCGTTCAGGCACTAGATAGGGATTATGGGTGGGTATCACGACATGGCCTCATCAGGAATCAAAACCGCACAATCACCGACGAATAAACCATAACCTCCTCAACATCCTGTGAAAAACCCCAGTTTTTCAGCACCGAAGTTCCCGCGTCCTCTCCGAAGCGGTACTGGCAGGCCATGTCAAAGACAAACGGGCCCATGCCGATGCCGGCTCCGATGGTGATGCCTAAGAAATCATCCGGATATACTTGGGCCGGTGCGGGGTCGTAGAAAAGGCCGGCCCGTATCGGAATCCGATATTTGGGAGAGATGAACAGATATTCAGCACCCATCCGCACCTGATGCGTGGGTTCAACCTCATCCGCGGGGCCTGCGGTGATGAGGGAACTTGAATTGCCTTTGGAATCGGTGAACACGAAATTATCCCATTCGGTTCTGTAAACGTCCAGAGATACAGTAAGCATATCCGAAAACCGGTAAGCAAATCCGATGCCGTAGGATATGGGCATCTCCAGGTCGGCCTCCTCCGCAACGCTGTATGAGGTTTCAGAATAGGCATCCGGAGATTCGGGATACCGGATAGATGCCTCAATGCCGTATTCATGCTCCACATCTGCCTTGAAAGGGGTCTTCAGCACCCCGCCAATGGTCAGTCTGTCGTTTATATGCCAGAGGAACCCCAGGTTCGCATTATATCCCCTGAGGGAATACCGGTCAATATAATGCGATTCCTCCATGAAAGCCTGGCCATTATCATTCCCGGTGCTTTCCTGAAAGGTGTGCTGTTCCCATCGGTTCCGGGTCAGTCCGTCATCCCATATATTGAATGTGAGACCCAGGGAGAAATTCGTGCTGACCCGAACAGCATAAGCGATTCCTATGGCCGACAGCATCCCCTTCTGGCGATAATCTGCATGGGAGCGCGCGCCGGAGTCCGATATCAGCGGAAAGTTCCATTCCCGGTTGAAGTCAAAGAGATGCTGGTAGTTTATTGAGACGATCATATTGTAGTCCCATGCCTGAAACGGATAGGCCGCGCTGAGATAGTTGATATCGGCTTCAGAGACAGTCTGTGCCCCGTCCGCTTCAGGATGGAATCTGAACTGGTTGTCGTCGATTCGGTGAAATGAGTAGATGCTCCAGCTTCTCCTCCCTGGCGGCCTTGGCGGCGGCTGAATAGTTTTTGGGATATTGGAAATATTTCAGACTCCTGCTTCTGAACGCGATGTACTGGTAAATGAAGCTCAGAAAGAAGTCCCTGGCAAAGTCTCCGAGCCACTGACTGGCCTCCCTGATCTCAAAATAAAAGGGGACCACCCGGTCATCTTTGTGAAACGTCAGGTTGTACAGTCGTTGCAACAGGGCGGTCTTCCCGGTCTTTCTCCGGGAGAGGATGGCCGTGCTCTGGGATATTTCCCTTTTGGTCCTGTCAATCCAGTCCAGAAAAAACGCCAGTTCCTTTTTCCTGCCTGTAAATAGATTGGGGTCTCCGATCCTTTCTTTAAGATATATCTGCATCTGTTTCCTCCTGAGTCACCCGAGTCCGCTTCATCTTGTTCATTGTTCCGATCCTCACAAATACGTTTCAGATCCGGCTGATCTTTGTCCTGTAATGCCTCTGCGTCCTCAATGGCCTTTTCCGCTTCCAGGGAGCGGGCGCGCCCCAGTCCTCACCACCCGAAACCCGATATCGTTAGCCCGGGTCTCAGCCGGCGCGCCGAACCGATATCCGCACCGGATGAATCTCGGCCGACTGGTCCAACTGCCGCAGCCCATCTCATAACATCCCCCGGAAATTCGGACAAATGACATGCCGGTCAGAGGTTCTCTCTGTTCCTCAGGTTTCGTGGTGATGATACCCTGGTAAAAGATGAGGGCCAGAGTCAGAGAGATCAGTATTATCATAGTTGCCGGTTTCAGAATAACCGGTTTCAGGCCCTGATATCTCAGATTTGCGAAGCATTTGAATCGAAACAGGTTTCTGAGGAATTCGACAATCCCGGCACTCTGAAACAGCGTATTCACCAAGACTCTGATCTCATGCCTGCGAACCTTCACAATCGTTTTTTTTTTTTTTTGAAAAGGCCTGCGGACCGGAACTGTTTCAATGTGAAAACAGAGACATCCTCTCTCCTGTAAAGATCAGCTCCGATCTTCTGGCGCAGGTTCGCCTCGGGAACGACAAAGAGCATGTCGCTGTTCGCCTCTGAAAGAAACGCGTCCAGTTTGGTCCCGAATCCGGCCGTGTCCACAGATTTCAGGATCGGATCTTTTCCAAACAGATCAATGCATCCGGTACACCAGATGTCTGTGGGAATGTCAGGCCTGATCTTTTCGGACCGGCTTCCTGCCATATTGCTGATGCTCTTTGGGCATTATGATGTACCAGAAGGCTTCGATTTGTTTGGTAATTGCGGCTATCAGCATCCTGGCAGGCTCACATCTGCCCTGATCAAAAACAGCTGCTGTCTTTCCCTGCCTGAGCAGGCGGCATTTGTTGGTACAGGGGTCATAATGGTCACATGGAACGCCGCTGAAGCGTTTTCCAGTGCCTTTGCAATAAAGGCAGATCAGGTCATTTGGCATAAGCGTATTTTCCTTAACCTGGAGGTGAAATGTCAGCCAGCAAATTTTCCTGCGATTCAACGGTTTTTGCACAGTTTCATACACTTCTTCCGGGAAATCCGGCCGCGAACTGTTCGTGGTCATCTGCCGGC
>JAOZLU010000435.1 GCA_029934695.1 Desulfobacterales bacterium
CTCCTTGCGAACGGGATGCAAAAAACCGCTTCGCTTAATTTTTGCACTCCTTGCGGACTTTCATGGGGTAATGCGTTTTTCCCGGGTCCCTAAAAGCGTTATAATCAGAAAAATCCGTTGCGGATATTCCTTTCTGAAAATCGCCTGACATCTGATTTTTATTCAAATAACTTTAACTGGTTCGTTGCCGTTCTGAGATTACAATCCGGTTCCCGATTCTCCGACATTCCATCGTGACGCGCGGCCGCACAGACCTCTCCCCAGCTCACGAAGTATTTATCATAATATTCAATCGGATATTCACCGTGTTCAAGCATTTCATCACGGGTTGGCAGCCTGTCCAATGTTCTTGCGACCCGCCTGACTTCCAATTGAAGTGTTTTTTTGGGAATTTTATATTTTTGTTTGGGTCTTCGTCTGACAGGACTGTTTTTTTCAGTCAACTTTCGCACGACTTTTCTGAACGGGTCCATTCCCATTCGTATTTCTTTATGGCGAGATTTGGCGATATCGTGATATTTGCCTGAGACTTCTATCCCGATATATTGCCGGTTCAACTGATGGGCTGTCAATGTGGTTGTGCCTGTTCCGTTAAAACAGTCCAGAACCGTTTCTCCGGGTTCGGTAAAAATGTTAATCAGCCGGTACATCAGCGGCGAAGGCAGTTGGCAGGGATGATCCACACGCCGACTGTTGTGCTTTAGCCGGTGAATATCCCACCATACATCAGTCAATGGGCCGCGGTCATTGACCTGTTTTTTCTGTCTTGCTTTTATGCATCGCCTTCGCAGACAAAATCCCTCTCCTAATGGTTCGAGTGGCTGAAATGTGTCTGACTGGCCCGGAATTTGAGAATCATCGGTGCCGTGTGTCAGACCGGGCAGTGGGCGAGGCGTCCCTTTACTGAAGCAAATAATTGCGTAATGCGACGGCATGATAAGGCGAACCGGAAAGGATAACGCATCCCACACAATCCAATTCTGAAATCTAAGCATCTTTTCCATATAAAGAAAATGCCGGATCGCCCAAAGCGGAATATTCAGTATGGCGCAGGTTCTGCCGGGCTTTAGTGTGCGCGCCAATTCATATATCCACCTGTCGCACCATTCAAAATACTCGGCGATTGATAAGTCATCTGCATAACTGTTATATTTCTTCTTTAAATTATAAGGCGGATCTGCAAAAACAAAATCAACACTGTTGTCAGGGACCTGAGATAATTTTTCAAGTACGTCTCCTGATATGAGTTTACCGCGTTCAGGCGTTTCCTTGGAGTGAGGTGCAAATAACGAAGACTGCTTGCCATATTCAACGCGTTCTTCGACCATTTTGTCTTTCTGAGAGCCTGTTTTAATTCCCCGGCAGTCGAGAACAATCAGTTCTGTGTAAGTTTGAATACCGAACAAGTCTGAAAATCGCCTGATAACATGATTCAAATCACCTTCAAGGTCAGCAGAGATATCGCGCCATACATCTGAGATAAGTGTTCCATAAGAATCGTAAATATGTTTTTTTCCGCCGTAATCTTTGGTTGTTTTGTCACAGACAGGGCAATAGGAATACTTTACTCTTGTTTTTGTATGTTTAAGAGAACCTTTGTATTTTGTATGAACCAGCGCACCAAAATGACAGTTCGGCAATGCGGAATTATTCTCAGCAACTTTTGGCTGAGTACGCTTAATGCCAATCCACAGTTGATATTGCATTGATAAGGACAACTTTGCATGAACATGCACCAAATCTGCTGTCTCACCCAAGACTGTCAGTGTTGCTTCCGGGCCTGAACTGCCGGCGACATTTTCAATTAATTCATTTATGATCTTATAAGTGTTGCTTTGTCTGTCAGATGGTAAAATGATCAGACACACATCATTGAATCCTCCGAATTGTTCAGGGAGAGAATTCCGGTCAGTTACTAAAAACTGTTTTATATGAAGCTGTTTGCAATTTTCTGACTGATGTATCATTTTCAGCAATTTTAAAACTTCGGAAATTCTGTGGTCAGCATCAGTTCAGTCTAACCGCAGAAATTGTCAGCGAGTATCTCAGCGTGTTCTGATCTTCGCCATAACATTACTCTTCACCGGTGTCCAGTGGAATAGATATTGTTAAGGAGTTGTTTTATTTTCTACACTCCAATTATTCACCGTTACCATACGGACCTTGCCCGGAAAAGAAAGATTCAGATTCCTTTCAATTTTCTGTGTATCATGAGAATGGAGTGTGATTTGAAAAACATCCTCGCCAAGAATGTTGCTTGAAGTACCTCCTGCCTCACCTTTGTCAATTTGCTGTATTGCCCTGATACTGATATTTTGATCTACATATTTATTAGTTCGATTTTTTATTTCAAAAGAAATATCACAATTATGCTGATCACACTTCCAGTTTATATTTTCAACTGTTGCATCTTTCTGTGTAAAGTACCAAAAAAAAGCTGAAGAGAATACGGTAATTGCGATATATATTGTTTTTTTATGTTTGTTCATAAATAGTTATGAAAGCCCTGATGATTGATTTCAGCAACGGCAGGGATTTGCCGAACTACTTATCCCGCTGTTAGCTCCAAACGACTGGCTATGTGCTTTTCTTATTATTTTTCCCAACCTGCCTCAGTATCTGCTCAAATTCCTCATCATCTTTCTGTTTGTCGCATTCAAGTCTTTTTCGGTTGAACTGTTCATATTCTAAACAGATCGGAAATTTTCATCCTGTCCGTGAAACTACAGGGATTTGGTTTAGTAAGGATATCGAATCCTTGCTAAACCGAATCCCTGTAGTTCCAATCAGATTGGAAAATTTGGCGACAGCCGTTTTTCCCGGTTATTGCCCAGTGAAGTTTGTTCTGGACAATTTTGAAAAATGCCTGTGTTTCCCCGGCTTTTGGATCGTAATCTATGGCAAGCTTATAAATATCCCTGATTTTCTGATAAAAACGCTTTTCCGAAGCACGGATATCCCTGATCCGTTCCAGCAGTTCATCAAAATAATCACCACCAAAATTGCGTCCTTCTTTAAGGCGTTCATCATCAAGCACAAAGCCTTTTACCAAGTATTCCCTAAGTCTCTCGGTTGCCCATTGTCTGAATTGCGTTCCCCGATGTGAGCGTACCCTGTAACCGACAGACATTATCACATCAAGATTATAAAAGTTCGTCATGTAATTTTTATTATCCGATGCAGTTATTCGGAATTTCCGAATAACTGAATTTTCATTTAATTCAACTTCTTTGAATATGTTTCTGATGTGTTCATTGATTGTCGGTACGGTTACCTGGAACAATTCGGCCAGCATTTTCTGCGACAACCATACAGCCTCGTCTTCCAACCGGACTTCTATTTTGCTTTTCCCATCTTCGGTCTGATATAATATAATTTCCGATGAAGTTGTCTGTTTTTCAGGGATAGCATCTTTATTATTCATTCAATTCTCCAAAAATCCGGGTTTCTTTTTGTTCTGCATACAACCTTTATATATAAGCATCCCATCTGTATGCTGACTTCTATAACCAAGCTGTATTTAAATGTCAACAAAAAAATATTAAAACATCTGATGTTTTAATATTTATAATTTTTCCCTTGACAGGATGAATTTAATATGCCATTAGACGGTCAATGATTCACATTCAACCAAGGAAGCCATGTTTAAGACAGCTAAATTCAGCAGAATTTCGGAAAATATCGTTCAGCAGATCCGGCAGGCCATATTAAAAGGTGAACTCAGGCCCGGGGATCGTCTGCCCTCTGAAAAAAACCTTGCAGAAAATTTCGGTGTGAGCAAAGCATCTCTTAGGGAGGCTTTCAGAGCACTTGAGGCCCTTGGTCTTCTTGAAGTCCGTCAGGGCGTGTCAGGTGGTGCGTTTATCCAGAAAGTGAACTTGGAAACAACCAGGGACAGTATCACCAACTACATTTTTTTTCAAAACCCTTCCATCAGGGAATTTACTGAATTACGGAGCATTTTTGAGCCAAGAATCGCAGAAATGGCAGCCCGGAGGATAACTGATGAAGATATGATTGAATTGGAGGCGAACTTGGCCCAGACAAAAAAAGAACTGGATGCCGGGAGATTCTCCTACGAGCTTGATATCTCCTTCCATGGGAAAATAGCCTCTGTTGCCCGTAACAGCCTGATCTGTCTCATTGTTGACTCTATGCAGAATGCCCTTGTGAATATCAAGCAACTGATAGAACCAGACCTTAATTTTTCCAAGCAGGTTTACCTGGCCCACAAAAGGGTCTTTAACTCACTGCGTAAGCGTGATCCTGAAAAGGCTGCGGCCGAAATGCTGAAGCATGTGCAGGATGTGGAAAAAGGGCTTGTCAAGTTTTGCGATGTGGAATCCCATCATTTATTTGGCACTCCAAAAGAATTGGAAAACTCGGACCCATAGAAACTGATGGTGCCACTGCCGGACGGGGTTTGCAACCCCGTCCGAAGCATTTGCCCGCTGGAAAATATCAAATAAACATTACGGACGGGGTTGCAAACCCCGTCCGGCGATGAAAACAAACATTACGGACGGGGTTGCAAACCCCGTCCGGCGATGAGAGTCCGGCGATGAGATATCAAATAAACATTACGGACGGGGTTGCAAACCCCGTCCGGCGATGAAAACCTAAAACTTAAAACCTTTAAGGAGGAAACGAACAGTGTCTGATATGCCAGAAGAAAGAGTGGATGCAGGAATATTGAAGGAATTGGCTTCAATTGTGGGGGATAAGAACGCTACCGCCCAAAAGCACATCCGGTACGCGTATTCCTACGACTTGTCATTTGTCAAACGCAAAAATCCTGACTATGTGGTCATGCCCACGACCGTGGAACAGGTTCAGGGAATTATGAAACTTGCAAACCGGGAAAAGATATCGGTGACGCCCTTTACCGCAGGCACGAATATAGGCGGATTGTGCATTCCGGAGCAGGGCGGCATTCTCCTGGACCTCAAGCGCATGAACAAGATCATCAAAATTGATGAAGAATCCCATTACACCGTTATTGAGCCAGGCGTGTCCCATGCCCAGTTGGCCACGGAATTGTATAAATACGGCCTGAGATGGAGCTGGCCGGTAGGCCCGCCATCAGCTTCGGTTTCCTCCAACGCCATCTGCCACGGCATCGGCGGACTCAGCGGCAGATACGGACTGAACAGCGAAGAGATCACCAGCATGGAAGTTGTTCTTCCCACCGGCGAACTCGTCAGAGTCGGTTCCTGTGCCATTCAGGAAGATTCATGGCACAGCGTCCTTCCGATGCCCCAGTTGGACGGCCTCTTCAAAGGATGGCTGGGAACAAGCGGCATTGTGACGAAAATCGGCCTCCGGGTGCATCCGATCCCTCCTCTTCTCAAAGTGTTTACCGTTTCCACGGAGAAGATTGAGGATATGGCCTCCTATCTCCGAACTCTCAGCAATTATGAAATTTGTGATGATGTGACCGGCGTGTCCTGGTGGCTGTCACAGGTTCCGATCCCCTATCCCTACAGGCCCAAACCTGATGACGCACCTGAATGGATTTCTTTTGCCACGACCTTCTCATGGACAGAAAAAGAAAAGGAAGCCCGTGAGGAAATATGGCAGATGGTACTTGACGAAGAACAGAAAAAAGGCACATCCGTCAAACCCACCGTATATCCTGAAGAGGCGTTGAAAGCGAGAACCCAGCTCCCCAGCCAGATCGTTGGATCAACCAAGAATTACACGAAAATGGCCGGCGGCGGCATCTCCTGGCCGGGAACCTTCACGCCGGTCAACCGATGGGCACCGGTTTATAATGAGTGGAAAAAGATACTCATGGATCATAACCTTTCACCTTCTGTCCGGGTCACCAATTACCGCGGCGTTCATTATGGAATGCTCCGGGCCATGATCCCGTTCAACAAGAAGAGTCCCGAAGAAACAGAAAACGCACGTCACGCCATTGTCGAATGTCTGAAAGTGGATCTGGATAACGGCGGCATCCCCTACAAACCTCCGGTTGATTTCGGCATGGAGATCAATAAACGGGCGCATCCGGGATATGTGTCCCTTTTGAAGCAGGTGAAAAATCTGCTTGATCCGAATGATATTATGAATACGGGGAAGCTTGCGATTTGATGTTGGATGTTGGATGTT
>JAOZLU010001018.1 GCA_029934695.1 Desulfobacterales bacterium
GATTATCAGGTCGGAGGCCGCTTCCCTGTGTTTGCGGCATGCGGTCAGGTTGCAGGTCTCATAACTGCCTGCACGGAACTGTTGTACCGTCGGCGTAGAGAACACACCTTGGTCATGTGAACACCGGACAAATCGGATGAAAGCGGAGAAAGCAGATGACGTCCTCCGGGATGGTGCGCTCCGCATGCTTCGGCCATTCCGACAGCCGGCAGGTAACATGAAGTACATTTATAATGTGCGGGCATCTCCACAAGAGATGCCTTTACAGAGGCCTGAGCCGTGTGAGGGGAAACTCTCACGCACGGTTCTGAGGGGGCTTGGGACTGGCAACAGCCCCCGGCTACCCGACCCCCTAATAGAAAGGAGATTGAAATGAAACAAATTCTTAAAAATCTCACGTTAGATTTTTTTGGAAAAGGAAAACATAAAATAACACCGGAGAAATTTTTTGAAATTGAGGATGTTTTTTTGTTAGATGTCCGATCAAAAGAAGAGGCATCTTCCATCTCTATAAGAATGGAACACCACTCTAATGTGGAATCTGTAAATATACCGATCAACGAAATTCCTGACAGAATTAATGAAATTCCAAAAGAAAAATTTGTCGCTGTTTTTTGTCCTGCAAATGTCAGATCAGCTATTGTTTATGCCTATTTGTTGTCAAAAGGATTCTCGAAGGTACGAATCGTTGAAGGTGGATATTCTGCTTTAACAGAAGCGTTGAAGCCGGGACAAATTCTCAAAATCATTCAAAGCAAAAAATGAACAGGGACGATTAGATGACAAATTTGATTGTAGTAAGCTTCCTAATTTTTATTGTAGCTGTAACTATGACCATGGTCGGTAAAGGAGGAGGTAATTTTTATGTTGTAATTTTGACAATTGCCAACACTCCTATGCACGAAGCAGCGACAACTGGGCAGTTTATTCTTTTTTCTGCTTCTATCGCGGCAATGATCATTTTTCAAAAAAACAAGTCTGTATCATGGTCGTTGGCTATTCTAATCGGAACTTTTACAGCCTTGTCAGCACTTGGAGGAGGATATTTTTCTCATTTGTTTAGTGGTTTTTCATTAAAGCTGATATTTGCTATTATGTTACTGATAGCCGGAATAGTAATGCTAATTCCTGTTTCAGAGAATAAAACCATTATAAAAAATAAACATTTTGGAATCATAAGTATTAAATCTGGCGGTGAAATTTATGATGTAAATTTATGGATTGTATTGCCAATCACTGTTTTTACAGGTTTTGGTTCCGGGATGGTTGGAGTTTCAGGAGGATCTTTTCTGGTTCCGTTAATGGTTCTGACTTGTGGAGTATCAATGCATATAGCGGTAGGATCAGCTTCTACATTAATAGCGGCGACTGCATTTATGGGTTTTACCGGGCATGCAGTTCAGGGAGATTTTAATCCTTCATGGGCGGTTCCGTTAGCCTTTATCACAATTATTGGAGGAATGCTGGGCGGAAAATTTGCATTAAAAACAAAGCCTAAACACCTTAAGAAACTGTTTGCTTTTACAAATTGGCTTGCAGCTCTGTTTATGGTAATTAACGCACTTTATACATAAGGGAATCATATATAGCTAATGGAGCATAACAGTCAGTTGCCGGGAGAACCGGTCAGGAATACAACGCCGGAAAGAAACGCAAA
>JAOZLU010000436.1:0-3585 GCA_029934695.1 Desulfobacterales bacterium
TTTTTACTGCGTAAAAAATCGAAATCCTCCACCCACCCTACAATCCGGGATTTTCCGCAGCATCCCTTCTCCCTGCTTCATGGGATAGGGAAATATGAAGGAAAGATAAATTTTTTCAGTTCCCGGGTTTCGGATTGAATACTTTCCAATGAAATCCGCTTTATATCCGGTATAATACACCAGTCCTTTTTTCCGATAATCCATCTCAAGCATTACAGATATGTCGGACGCGTGTATTTCGCCTTTGGTCAGTGCGGAGACATCCGAGCCAAAGCCTTTATAGCGGACAGACGGCATGGGTTGTTCAAGATTTCCTCCCCAGATCCGCTTGACCGAGTGCAATTGCCGATGCATGACAAAATCTGTCCGCGTCTCCAGTCGGAGGGTCAGCACGAGCCAGCCCATAAGCAGCGGGAAAAACAGCAGCCAGATATACTTGTTGAAAATAATTTTTTTAAGGTATTGAAACATTTTTTTTATTCCCAATAAAAGCGGTTAAGTGTTTAAGTGTTTAATGCGTGTTCGCAAAGTAATCGCTTTTTTATTTCAAGCGTCTTTTTGCTCTCTTTCTTTGTTCTCTCCAAATGATGAACAGTGCTTTCATACGATTTACAGCCCCGAGGATTGCTTTTTGGCAGCGTTGTGCAAAAACAACCGGCGGAGTCAGAGATATCCCCGCAGCCAGAGCAAAACCGATGATCCACATAAGGGCCAGTATAATCCCCCCGCCTGTAAAAGTGGAATACTTTATGAGAACTGATTTCAGGGGCATTCCGATAATGCCGCCGGCTGAAATATTGTTTCCTAAGACCAGATATTGATGCTGCCGGAACGCCAAAAGGCTCCCTGTGCTCACAGCAAGAAGAATTCCGCCTCCGACGCTTTTAAGAATTGCCTTTCTTTGGGGATTCCCGAAAAAACGGATACTTGAAAAAAGAAACACTCCCGGAATGCAGAATGCGCCAAGCCCTGAAAACCCGATAAGTATTCCTGCCAGATATGCACCGGGCAAACCAGACAGATTATGAATATGATCCGCTGATTTTGCATGATGGACAGAAGGGTCTGAAGGGCTGTACGACAAGAGGCTGATCAGGATGAAGATGGCGAGAAAAAAAAATAATATTCCGATAAGTTCCTTACGCATGGGTATCTGTGGTTGTCATCAGGGAATTCCCTGAAAAGTGATTAGCAATCATCTTTCCCGTCCCGCTCTTCAAACACCTCCTTTGCCGCAGACATGCCGTTGAGGGCGGCCGGAAAACCTGCATAAACCGCCATCTGAATAATTATTTCAATAATTTCATTACGGGTGCAGCCCACATTCAGCGCGCCGTGAATATGCACTTTCAACTGGGGTTGTGCATTGCCGAGGGCCGTCAGTGCTGCCACTGTGGCAATTTCTCTTGATTTCAGATCAAGTCCGGGACGTGAGAGAACGTCTCCGAATGGAAACTCAATGGCGTAACGCCCCAAATCAGGAGCAATGTCTTTCAGACTCTCAATCAGACGCTGGGCAGCCTCACCATTAATTTCTTTCAGCTTCTCCCAGCCCCGTTCATATCTCTCCCCACTCATGTTCGGTTCTCCTCTGGCATATTGTTTTCCATTTCATGAGGATGAATTATAACCTTCTGCATTCAATACTCGCTGCCGGATTTATTTCTTTTGTATTTAGCAAAATAGGCATCTGATTCCATTCTTTGCCCTCCAAACGTCTTCCGTTTGCCTTTTTATTAAATCCGCCCCATTGTTTAAAAAAATATGAGATATTCATTTTTAAGCACTGATCTCTGATATTGGCAGCCCACTCTTGTCTCATTTGTCTTGACCCAGGGCCTGACTCTCCCCCTACAATCACCCAATTTATACCATTTAAATTTATCTGATTGACATCATCTAATAAAGGCTCAAAAGAAATAAATTTTACAGATGCATTGGCAGATTTTAAATAATCTATTCTTTTTTTATGCTTTTCTGATTCAACTGTCACTCCAATCCATACATTATGAGGCCACTGACCTATATTGTTGCTGATTCTTGCCATGCGGTTTGCTCTTTTAGTTAATATTTGAAAAGTGTGTTGAGGGCATTTATTTATCACTCCCAGAATTTCAAAAATATAACTGTCAGGGACATTTTTATGAAAAATATCACTCATACTGCATACAAAAATATTATGAGTTTTTTTCCAATTGAGAGGTTGTGACAATCTGTCCGGTTGCAATGTTAATTTAAATGGATTTTCTTTTGGATAACCATATCTTCCGGCCAGCCGTCTTGCCATTCGCTCTGCATAGCAGTTCAGACATCCGTCACTTATTTTAGTGCATCCGGTAACAGGGTTCCACGTTGACTCAGTCCATTCTATCGAAGAATTCAAAGCCACTGATTATGCCTTTCTATTTGAATATTTATCAAATATATATTGTATAATGTCCTGTGCGACGGGTTTGTTTGAGGCAAAGAACAGATAATATATTATCGCATTTTGCGTATTTCGCATTGCTATGGGTTTGGGCACATTTTTAAATCCCGCCACGTTTTCAAGTCGTTGTCTGAAAGCTTCTGCTATTACATCATTTGACGTTTTTTCAAATTCTGTTTCACTGAAAAGTGATCTTTGAGGCGATTCTTTATATGCGGCATTTTGCCAGGAATCATCCCCCCAAAATCTGTTCATTCGATCCATTTGAACTTTTGATACACCTTCCGGGTTACGCCAAAGTACGTTGCGATTCATGTCTGCAACAGGAAAATTCAAAAAAATATCAAAAGTTTTCATCTGGCCGATGTTAAAGATTACTTCCCAGCCAAGGTGCAAACCATATGGGTCTAATACACAAAGTGCCCGACGGTAATCTGAATATCTTACCCTTGGAATGATATATTTTAGCATAACTGAGTTGCAGTCACCATGATAAAGATGAACATTATGACGTGAGCCGGAAAGTTCCTCAAGAGATTTTATTTTTTGCTCATTCAGATCAATTAAATGATATTCTTTAAAGGGTGGCGAAATCAGAAGTGCATTAAGAGGACTGCCGAGAATAAATTCGCCTGTTTTTTTTGACAGGTGCTTACCGGCGCCTGCAAATGCATCTATATAGATGTGATAGAAACAGGGCCTTTTCTGGGTACTTAAAATTTTGGAATAAGCTGAAGCATATTCTTTTATGATATCAAGCTTGATTTCGCTCCAATATCCAATTTCGTCATATTTTAACATAATTTAGTCATAACGGATTTAGGGGAGGGCGTAATCTGCTGGAATTACTGGGTCAGGTTCCTGCAATTCCGTCCGATCCGGGCTGGAAAGCCGGGCATAAATGTGCCCGCTTTTATCCCCTGCGCCTTCCTCTCTGTGTTCTTTGTGGCTTTGTGTGAGATATCGCTTTGAAATTGCAACCTCCCCGTTATAATCAGCATAATTCACTTAATGTCGGAGTTAAGCGGATTCGGTGATACATTCCATAATTGATGCGATGTTAATGGATAAGATGAGCAAGGAATATTTTTAAACCTCCAGAATAAAAGGCAGTATCACAGGCCGGCGTTTTATCGTAAAATTAAAATACTTTCTCA
>JAOZLU010000436.1:3685-6104 GCA_029934695.1 Desulfobacterales bacterium
ATAAAAGGCAGTATCACAGGCCGGCGTTTTATCGTAAAATTAAAATACTTTCTCAGATCAGCCTGCAATCTTTCCCGGATTTTCCTGATACGATTTGGGACATCAGGTTCCACATCTTCGACGATTTCCAGGACCACACAGATGGCATCTTCCAGAAGATGGCCAGTTTCAGTTTCAAAAACAAAGCCGCGGGAAACAATCTCAGGCCCATAGACCACAATCCCTGTTTCCTCGTCAAAGGCCAGCGTGACAGCCACAAATCCGTCTTCGGACAATGCCCGCCGTTCCCTGAGAAGACTTTTTCCCACATCGCCGATTCCTTTCCCGTCAATCATAATGCGGCCAGTTCCCACGCCTTCCCGGATTCTCCCTCCGTCTTCATCAAATTCGATGATCTGTCCGTTCTCGGCAAGAAGGACGCGGGATGCTGGAATGCCGGCCTGTTCTGCCAGACGCGCATGAAGAGTCAGGTGGCGGTATTCTCCGTGGATCGGGATAAAATATTCGGGCTTTGTCAGATGAATCATCAGTTTGAGTTCTTCCTGAAACGCATGACCTGAGACGTGAATCGCCGATATTTTTTCATAAATGACATCCGCACCGCGACGGTAAAGATTGTTGATGATCTTTGCAATGGCTTTTTCATTTCCGGGTATGAATTTTGAGGAAAGAATGACCGTGTCCCCCTCCCGTATCTTCACCTGTTTATGGATACCTGAAGACATGCGGGCAAGGGCTGACATGGGTTCTCCCTGGCTGCCGGTCGTGATGACCACAATCCTGTCATCCGGAAAGTTGCTGACCTGACGGATATCTATTTCCATGTCATCGGGGATATGAATATATCCGAGTTCTTTTGCAATCGTGACGGTTGCCTCAATACTCCTGCCGCTGACAATGACTTTGCTGCCTCTTTTTTCCGCAATGTCAATAATCTGCTGTATCCGGGCAATGCTGGAGGCAAACAAAGCGACAATAATGCGCCCCCTGCTTTTTGACATTATATTTTCAAGGGTTTCGCCGATTTCATTGTCGGAAATGGTATAGCCTTCCTTTTCCACATTTGTGGAATCCGACAGCAACGCCAGCACTCCTTCCTCCCCGCACTGGGCAAATTTGTTGACATCAGTCATCATGTCGCTGAATGTGTGGGTGATTTTGAAATCGCCCGTGTGAACAATCAGCCCCGCAGGAGTTCGGATAGCAATGCCGACACCGTCAATAACGCTGTGGTTGACACGGATAAACTCAAGTTCAAACTCGCCCAGTGTGATTTTTTCTCTGGGGAAAATTTCATGCAGTTTGACAGGTGACAAGCTCTCATGCTCTTCAAGCTTGTGCCGTACCACTCCCAGCGTAAAGGGGGTTCCGAAAATGGGAGCGTTGATATCCCTAAGCAGGTAAGGCAACGCACCGATGTGGTCTTCATGGGCATGGGTCAGAATGATTCCCAAAACTTTGGATTTGTTCTGCCTGATATAATTCATGTCCGGAATAACAAAATCAACACCCAGCATGTAGTCTTCGGGAAACATCAGGCCCGCGTCAATAATGATAAGGCTGTCGACATACTCAATGACCATCATATTGAGGCCAATTTCTCCCAACCCGCCCAAAGGGATAATTTTTAGCATTTCAGTTGTCAGTTACCAGTTATAAGTTGTCAATGTTACCGGTGACCAGTTATCGCAGATGACTGATAACTGTTCACTGTTCATTGTTTCCAAACGATTCGCAGATGACCTGTCTGACATTTTTCATAAGATCATCTTTGTTTTTTCTGGAATACACCGAAGTTCTGATAGGAGTCCGAATTTCAATAAGTACATCCCGGGGGGTTATAAAAAGTCTGTTTCTGGCCATCATTGACCATGTCCCGTGGATGATAACAGGCACAATCGGAACTCCTGAATCAATCGCCAAAACAAATCCGCCCTTTTTGAAAGGGCTGATATTTCCGTCCCCGCTGCGGGTTCCTTCCGGAAAAATTAAGACGGACGCGCCGTTTCGGATCGTTTCTGCTGCTCTTCTGAGGCTTTCAAATGCAGATTTCCGGTTGGAACGGTCAATGCTGATATAGCTTGCGCCTTTCATGGCATGTCCGAAAATCGGTATTCTGAAAAGTTCCTCCTTTGCAAGCCATCTGAACTGAACCCTGAGATGGGCCAGAAGAACCGGAATATCATAGAAGCTCTGATGGTTGACCATGAAGATATAAGATCGGTCAGGATTGATATTGGAAAAACCTCTGACCTTCACATTGACACCGCTTGCAAGAAGTATGGATTTTGCCCATATACTTGCGATTTTATGCGGCATATCCCCTTTTTTGCTAAAAAAAGAAGCAAATACCATTGCAGGACCGAAAAGAATTGTGGCAAGCACCGTCCATGAAATAATGAACACTGTTTGCATAAAA
>JAOZLU010000045.1:0-2234 GCA_029934695.1 Desulfobacterales bacterium
TCTTTTGATAAATCTGTTCTGTCTGAAACATACGTTTTGAGACCAGCACCAGACTCCAATTCCCATTTAGCGGGTTGTCTTCCCATTCTTCCTCTTGAGTAAAACCAACCCTTATCATCTCTCACAATGTTGCATACAGTAGATTCTTTATATGGACCCAATATAGGTGACCAGAATCTATTACTCCTGTTTATTGAGTATATAAAAATATTCTGGTATTCTGTGGGCATTGAAGCATTTGGTGAATGGGATCTTGAGCTTCCTCCTTCTCTTCCTTTGTGCCAAACTATTTCATTAATAAAATTTTGACTCCCAAAAATATCATCAAGTAATATTTTAGAATGATGCGATTGATTGTTATCAATATGAAAAACAAGATTTCCGTCATTAGTCAAAAGTTCTTTTGCAATTAAGAGTCTGTTTTTTATAAAAGTAAGCCAAGTTGACATTGTAAAAGAATCATTATATCTGAAACTATCACGTTCAGTATTAAATGGCGGGTCAATATAAATCAACTTGACTTTACCTGCAAACTCTTTTTTTAAGGTATGTAGGGCAAGTAGGTTATTGCCTTTTATAATCAGATTGTCGGTAATAGTGTTTTCTGGCACTCCTCTTTTTTTGTTTAATTCGGCATCACGGGCAAAGCCCTTGAAAGGATGTTCACCCTCTTTGTCATAGGTTTTGGCATTGGTAAGCACTTTAGGTTCCAGCAGTTGGGTTATTTCGTCCTGTGCCAGTGTTCCGTTAAAGAAAATCTCTTCTCTTTTGTCTTCTTCTCGGCTTTGACCGCCTTCTAAGACGCAATCTTTAAACGGCCATACCAAAGCTACTTCATTGCGCTGTTTCAGATATTTGCCGTCAATGGTCAGTCCAACTTTGTTTTTGTAGGCTGTGTAGCTGTCGTTCAGGTAGTTTTTCTGCTCCATAAACTGCACAAACAAGTTTTGCTTAAAAACCAATGTGCCTTTCACGTCCACAAAGAATTTCTCTTTCAGCACTTTGCTGTCCAAAAGTATTTCAATCAATTCGGCATCAAAGTTTTGCGCTTTATGCAACACTACCCACTTTTTTAATTCGCCATTGTCCGTCACAAAGTTGGGTTCGTTTTTGAGCTGATTTTTTAACATTTCGTAAAGTTTCATATCTTCCTTCTATTGTTTCGAGACTGATTTAGACATATATAATCATCGGGATGAGCGGCACCCCGAAAGGGGTGTCCGCTCCACCCGGGGGTTGTAGAGTGCGAAGCATCTCTACAATCAAATTAAGTACCTGTGCAAAAGTTTTGTAACATTTTTATGGGGTTTAATCCTGAATTTTCAGAGTGTTACCTCTTCAAAATTATTGGTCAGGTACTTAGCTCACCGGCTTGTCCGTGTGCAACGGGTGGTTCTGAGACGGAGGAAGGGCCAGCCATAGCATAATTTTTTCATTTAAGCAACCCTTCCCGTTCTTGGAACCAGTAATTATACAGCTTCCGTATATCTTCCCGAAAATATAATGCCGGCACCGGCCTAATATTTCAGCCCGCACCAACTGTATAATATCCCTTATGGCCGACCGGAATTTTCCAATCTTCCATTTAATAATCTTTTACAGAATGCCACAAACAGAGATGCGCTGTCAAGTTTTTTCCGGAAACTTCTGAAAGAAAACGGAAAAACACTGGCAGACTGCTTTTTCATAATTATTTTTCTGTATAATTCCCGAACGCCTCTGTGGGGTGATCTACAGGCGGCAACCAGGATAATAAAATGTATGATATGTCGTCTGTGCAACATGATCCATCTGATGGGCACCCGGACGGGATGAATGATAATTAGCTGATTTTTTAACATAAAATGGAATATGTCATTTTTTTATGCCAAGTCACAAAAAAAAGCTTGACACGCAATATCCTGTATGTAATATATTACATACTAAATTTGTTGAGGGAAATCGGTTGTGCTCAGACCGTTTACTGTGGAACAATTTTGGAAATTGTTCCATACGACTGCAAAGCCGTTCTGTAAGTCTGAAAAAATATAAACCATTTTTCAGCTTATATAAAGGATGCTGAACAGACAATCCTATATTTTTTTACTTATATAGAAATCAGATAGTTATGAATTTCAGAAATTTCTATGCTTGCCAAATTAATTTGAGTGTAACCAAAATAAGGCAGAGTCAGCTTTCTGAGGCTTAAACTAGGCCGTCTAAATTGGCTAATTTCCTTTGCCCACTTTTCTGAC
>JAOZLU010000045.1:2334-5961 GCA_029934695.1 Desulfobacterales bacterium
GAGGCTTAAACTAGGCCGTCTAAATTGGCTAATTTCCTTTGCCCACTTTTCTGACCCCTCATATCTGAGCCGATTCGTTTCAGGGCACGCAGAAAAACGTGTCACCCCAAAATTTCGCAAAGGCGCAAAGCAAAGGGTTTCCCCGCTTTTCTCTGCGCCTCTGCGCCTCTGCGAGAGATCTCTGAGGCCTTCGGAAGTTCGGATTCAGCAGGTCATGTTTCATTTTGGTTACACTCAATTAATTTCGATAACTCACTCATTTTTATAAGATAAACAAAAACCAAGTCAATTCCTTTATGCATTTGATTTGGCGGATTGCAAAAAAAGCTTGACACGTCCCCCGGGAATGACTCACGGTCCTTACAGAATCCCGAACGGATGCGTCACCTTTGATATCCGGTATTTCAAAAAATAAACTCCGGCCGGCCGTTCCGATATAGATTGGAAATCCATTTGAATCTGGAAACAAAAGACGGCCCCCTGGCTTTTTCCTTTGACCGGATGGTCAATGCCGGGTATGTTGGAAAGAATCAGGAAGAGCTCCGGCGACATATTCAGGAACTGGCTGAAAAAGGCATCCCGGGCCCGGCATCAACGCCCACCCTCTATCCGATAATTTGCACTGCATTGACAACCGAACCGATGCTGGAACCAGCGTCACGAAGTCTGCCAAGGCAAGGTTCCGAGAGGCTTCAGCCTTTACAGCCGAAGCGGGCTGGCAATTGAGCCGCCGGCAGAGTTCATTGAGGAGATGAGAGAAACCGTGGCTTATGCGGCCGAACACGACGCGACCATGAATAACCGGGGTTTTTTTAGCAAACGAAGGAACGTCTCATTCAGGGAAAAGCCGGGTTTCTTAAAAGTGATAAAGAAACCCGGTTTTTTTATTCATGAAGAAACTCGGGCTTCTTAAAAATTAAGGAACGTCTCATTCAGGGGAAAGTCGGGTTTCTTAAAAGTGTAAACCGAATGATAAAGAAACCCGGCTTTTTTATTCATGAAAAAACCCGGGTTTCTTAAAAGTTTATGAACAACTATGTGTGCGAAGTGCGGAGGAAATAATGAAACTGACGTTAATGGAGGGCAACGAAGCCATTGGCTGGGGTGCCATGGCTGCGGGCTGCAACTTTTTTGCGGGATATCCGATTACCCCGGCCACAACGATTTACAACACCATGCTGAAACTGCTCCCGCCCAAAGGGGGAATCTGCCTCCAGGGAGAAGACGAGATCGCCTCAGTCGGCTTTTGCCTCGGCGCGGCCATGTCAGGCATGAGAACAATGACAGCCACATCCGGCCCGGGCATCAGCCTGTACAGTGAGCAGATATCCTTTGCCATAGGGAGCGAGATTCCCCTTGTCATCGTTGATGTCCAGCGACTGGGTCCCTCCACCGGTTCCGCCACCAAAGGCGCGGATGGAGATATCCAGTTTTTGCAGTGGGGCAACAGCGGCGGACTGCCGGTGATCGTACTGGCCCCGGTGGATGTGAAGGACTGCTATGTACTCACCATGCACGCCTTCAACCTGGCTGAACAGTACCGCTGCCCGGTATTTGTCGCGGCCAACAAAGAGATCGGCATGACCCGGGAAACCTTTGACATGGACAGCTTGGAGCTTCCGCCAATTATTGAACGCCATAAGGCGGATCCGAATGCCCCATTTCTGCCCTTTGGCGTGAAAGGGAATCAGCAGGTTCCTGATTTTCTCGCCATTGGTGATGATCGCCTGGTACGTCAGACATCCTCCACTCATGGAACGGACGGATATATCACGACCGATCCGGAGCAGATCGCCATGATGCAGGAGCGTCTTGATGCCAAACTGAACAAGGCCGTATCCGAGTTTACCTATTTCGAGGAATATACAGTGCCTGATGCGGATACATTGGTGATTGCTTACGGAGTAACCGCCCGTGCAGCCAAAGCCGCGGTCAGGAAACTGGAGAAGGAAGGAAATCCCGCATCGCTGCTGATCCTTAAAACCTTATGGCCTGTGCCTGAGACGCTGATCAGGGAAAAAGCCGCACCGTACAAACGGGTGGTCATGGCAGAAATGAATCTCGGACAGTATATCAGAGAACTGCAACGACTGTTACCCGACAAAAAACTCGGTTTCCTGGGACAGATGAACGGCGAACTGATCAAACCCGGTCAGATCATGGAGGTAATTCAAAATGGATAGTCTTTTAAACAGCAGTCGTCCAGCGGTGTTCTGCCCGGGCTGTTCGCACGACAAGGTGCTTCATTCACTGGATTGGGCTTTGATAAGCATGGGATATGGCGGAAAAGATGTTGTCATCGTGACTGATATCGGATGTTCCGGCCTGTTCGACACTTTTTTTAACACCCATGCGTTCCACGGCCTTCATGGCCGGGCATTGACTTATGCGACTGGCATCAAGATGGTGCGGCCTGACCTGAAGGTTATCGTCACCATGGGGGACGGCGGTCTTGGTATCGGAGGCGCACATGTGCTGAGTACCTGTCGGCGTAATATCGGACTCACCCTCCTTGTGCTGAACAACTTCAACTACGGAATGACCGGCGGGCAGGCTTCGTCCACCACGCCTCGGGATGCCCAGGTGGGGTCCGGTTTTCTGAACAAACTGGAAAAACCCATGGATATCTGCCAGGTGGCCAGTGCTGCCGGGGCAGGTATGGTGTCTCGGGCATCAACTTATGACAAGAACCTCGTAGAGAATCTCAAAGAAGCCATCGCTTTTGACGGTTTCTCACTGATGGATATCTGGGGGATCTGTCCCGGGCGATACACCCGTAGCAACAAACTGACTCCGAAGAATATCGAGGCATCTCTGGCAGAACTGCCTGATCCGAATCATTTCAAGGCGCAGAATGCAAGAACGGAATACGGCAAGGCTTACCGCCAAGAGGCTGGCAAACTTGATGTCCCGGCCGATCCTGTCCGTATCAAGGCGACCTGCACACCTCCGCAGACCGGCCGCCAGGAAGCAGTTGTTCTCGGAAGTGCCGGACAGCGGATTATCACTGCCGGAGAGCTGTTATGTCTGGCCGGTGCCTCAGCAGGGTGTCACGCGACCCAGAAAAACGATTACCCGATCACCGTCATGCGGGGCCACTCGGTCAGCGAGATCATCCTTTCGGACACAGAGATTGAATACACCGGGATTGAAAATCCCTCGGTTGTCATTGCCCTGGCACCGGAAGGGGTCAGTCGCCGGAAGAAGGTCATAAAGAACCTTTTCCCGGAATCGCTGGTGATCAAAGCCGCGGGGGTTGAACTGCCTCCCAGCCAGGCAACCGTCATTGAGGTTGATTTCAAGGCCCGCAAAATCAAATCCCAGGACTATGCTCTGGCTGCCCTGGCGGTTCTGGCACGGCAAGATAAAATGCTGACCATGGATATGCTCATGGCTGCCCTGAAGCTGCGATTTAAAAAGGCGGTGTTTGAGATGGCGATGGGTGTGGTGGAAAAGGTCGCAGACTGATGGTGGGTGGCGATTGTCAGGCGTTCAGGGTGGGGGATTTGTCAATCCCCCGCGAGCCTGCTTTGGCTGCTCGGTTTCGGATTGGCAAATCCGAGCCGGAATGCGGGGGATTTGTCAATCCCCCGCGAGCCTGCTTTGGCTGCTCGGTTTCGGATTGGC
>JAOZLU010000045.1:6061-7080 GCA_029934695.1 Desulfobacterales bacterium
AAATCCGAGCCGGAATGCGGGGGATTTGGCAATTTTTTTTGTTTTTAAAAATCAATGAATTATCATTCTTCCAGGTCCTCTCCGCCGAGTTTCCTTTGATACGCCTCCTTGACAGCAAGTTCGCTCTTGAGAAGATGGTCGTTCATGGACTCCCTGGCCTTCCGGGATTCCCTGCTCCGGATCGCCTTGACGATCAGTTCATGCTCATTGATCACTTCTTCTGCCCTGCCTGACAGCATCAGTGCCCGGGTGCCCATCAGATGGATCATGTTACGCAGGGTTTCAGAGATGGCGACAATCCGGCTGTTGCCAGTCAGCTTGCTCAAAATCACATGATAATCGCGGTCCGCATCCAGAAAGGATATGAAATCACCCTTGTCCCCTGATTTTCTTTGTTTATAGAGCGTTTTTTCAATATCACCGAGGTCAGGGGGCGGCGAGAGACTCGCGAGTTTCTCGACGGCCCTACCTTCGATAGCCCTCCGAACTTCAAATATTTCATTGATGTCTTTATTCTTGAACTGATTGACAATGACACCTTTCCGGGGCAGAAAGGTCACCAGGCCTTGGACAGACAGTTCCAACAGAGCCTCCCTCACCGGTGTGCGGCTGATACCAAGCTCCTTTGCCAGAAGCATTTCATTATATATTTCTTTTGGGTGCATCTGACCGGAAAGAATGGATTTCAGCAGGGCATTGTATGCCAGCCTGGAAAGGGAAACGGGTTGGGCAATGGATTTGAGATTTGACATTTGCATTCTCCAGCATTTTAGTTCATTACTACTAATATATCATATACTGCATACAATATGTCAACTATTTTTTCCAGTGATTCAGAAACAAAATTGACAAAAAGATAAAGTACCGGGATGCAGGGCGGGTGAATTTTCTGGAAGTTGCAAACCCCGTCCGGCAGTCTTAGCTTGATGCAAAGTTTCGGACGGGGTTGCAAACCCCGTCCGGCAGTCTTGGCTTGATGCAAACCCCGTCCGGCAGTCTTGGCTTGATGCAAACCCCGT
>JAOZLU010000045.1:7180-11822 GCA_029934695.1 Desulfobacterales bacterium
AGTCTTGGCTTGATGCAAACCCCGTCCGGCAGTCTTGGCTTGATGCAAACCCCGTCCGGCAGTCTTGGCTTGATGCAAACCCCGTTCGGCAGTCTTGGCTTGATGCAAAGTTTCGGACGGGGTTGCAAACCCCGTCCGGCAGTCTTGGCTTGATGCAAACCCCGTCCGGCAGTCTTAACTTGATGTAAAATTTCGGACGGGTTGCAAACCCCGTCCGGCACATGATTATTAACGATTAGTCAAGCGATTTTCAGACCTCTAATTTTCAGACCTCCGAGGTTTTGAAAACCTCGGAGGTCTTCCTGAAAGGAAAATATGAAAAACAATAACGGACTTACCACCCAGCCCATACCGAAACTCATCCGGCAACTAACCATTCCGGTCAGTGTCGGATTTTTTTTCAACACCATGTACAATGTGGTGGACACCTATTTCGGCGGCCTGATTTCAACGCAGGTTTTGGCTGCCATGTCACTGTCACTCCCTGTTTTTTTCGTCATTATTTCCATGGGAAGCGGCATCTCCACAGGCGTGACCGCACTGATCGCCACGGCTTTGGGCGCGGAAGACAGGGAAGAAGCGAGGCTGTTTGCCATTCAGGGAATGATCTTCGGAGTGTTCATGTCATTTGGGCTGACCCTGCTCGGCATTTATATTTCCCCTTTTCTGTTCACCATTCTTGGAGCATCTGATGAATACCTGAGCATCTGCCTCCTGTATATGGATACCCTGTTCAAAGGAGTTATTTTTTTCATGCTGATCTATATGTTCAATTCTGTCCTGCAATCGCTCGGGGATACCAAGTCTTACAGAAATTTTCTGATTTTCGGATTTGTGCTGAACATTATTCTGGATCCCTGGTTTATTTACGGCGGACTTGGCCTGCCGCCAATGGGAATTGCCGGCATTGCCCTTGCCACCGTTCTGACTCAGGTGACGGGCAGCATCTGTCTGGGGACCAAAGCTTACAGGACCGGACTGATTTCATGCCGTAAATTAAAGGATATTTTTCCCAGGGCAGCCGCTTTCAAAGAAATTGCCCGCCAGGGACTTCCTGCCAGCCTGAATGTGATGACCATCGCACTGGGTGTTTTTGTGATCACATATTTCATCAGCAAATTCGGGAAAGAGGCCGTGGCAGCTTATGGCATAGGCATGCGCGTCGAACAGATCGTTCTGATTCCCACCATTGGTCTGAATGTTGCCACATTGACGCTTGTGGCGCAAAATCATGGGGCAAAAAAATTTGACCGCATATTTGAAATATTGAACAGTGCTTTGAAATATGGCGGTATTTTCATGGGAATCGGAAGCATCGGAATATTTATCCTCGCGGAACAGTTCATGACTTTGTTCACCAATGATGCCAATGTTATCCGAATCGGCGTGACCTATCTGAGAATTGACGCACTGGTGCTTTATGCCTATATCATTCTGTTTGTAAGCGTGGCAGCACTTCAGGGGGTGAAAAAACCGATGTTCGCGGTGGTTATCGGCATATATCGGCAGATTGTCGCGCCAATTGCCGTTTTTTATTTTTTGGCTTATGTTCTCGGTTTCGGATTGACAGGGGTATGGTGGGGAATATTTTTTGTCACCTGGAGCGCGGCGGTGATTGCATTAATTTATTCACGCCGGGTTTTGAAAAAAATAGCAGAAAGATAGCAGAAAGACCTCCGAGGTTTTTAAAACCTCGGAGGTCTTTTGTGTCTATTTTTTGTGTCTATTTTTTGTCTTTGACCTCTTCAAAATCAGCATCAACCACATCATCATCAGGCGGTGGAGAACCTCCCGGCTGACCGTCCGGACCAGGTCCAGGCCCACCTGGTCCGCCAAACCCTGCTCCCGGCTGTTCCCCGGCCTGAGATGCCTGCTGATACATGGCCTCAGCCAGTTTATGGGATGTCTGGGTCAGTTCCTCGCTTAACCGCCTGATTTCTTCTGTATCTTCTCCCTCCATCGCCTTTTTGAGACTGCTTACAGCATTTTCGATATTGCTCTTTGTTTCGCTGTCAACTTTATCGCCAAGGTCCTTGATGGATTTTTCGGTTTGATAGATCATGGAATCTGCGGTATTACGGGCTTCCACCAATTCTTTCTTCTTTTTGTCATCTTCAGCATGAAGCTCGGCATCTTTGACCAGATTCTGAATTTCCTCTTCTGAAAGACCGCTTGAGGCCGTGATCTGGATGGACTGCTCCTTGCCGGTTGCCTGATCTTTTGCGGAAACATTCACGATCCCGTTGGCATCAATGTCAAATGCCACTTCAATCTGGGGCACACCTCTGGGAGCGGGCGGAATGCCCACAAGTTCAAAACGTCCCAGGGTCTTGTTGCCTCCTGCCATCTCCCGTTCCCCCTGGAGGACGTGAATGGAAACCGCAGGCTGGCTGTCAGCAGCAGTTGAAAACACCTGGCTCTTTTTGGTCGGAATGGTTGTATTTTTTTCGATCAGCCGCGTCATAACGCCGCCCAGAGTTTCAATACCCAGAGAAAGGGGCGTGACATCCAGAAGCAGAACATCCTTGACATCCCCTTTCAGCACACCGCCCTGAATGGCGGCGCCCACAGCGACAACCTCATCCGGGTTCACGCCCTTGTGAGGCTCTTTGCCGAAAATCTTCTTGACGCGCTCCTGAACAGCGGGCATTCGGATCATACCGCCCACGAGGATGACCTCATCAATATCACTGGATGACAGTCCTGCATCCTTGAGAGCAACTTTGCAGGGCATTTCCAGATTGTCCAGCAGATCGCTGACAAGCCCTTCCAATTTTGCCCTGGTTATTTTCACATTGAGATGTTTGGGCCCGCTCGCGTCAGCAGTGATGAAGGGCAGATTCACATCCGTTTCCATGGAAGTGGAAAGTTCCATTTTTGCCTTTTCACCAGCTTCTTTCAGCCGCTGAAGGGCCATTTTGTCAGACCTCAGATCAATCCCCTGATCTTTTTTGAATTCATCAGCGAGGTAATCAATAATCCTAAGATCAAAATCTTCGCCGCCAAGATGCGTATCCCCGTTTGTGGATTTGACTTCAAACACCCCTTCACCGATTTCCAGTATGGAGACATCAAATGTGCCGCCCCCGAGGTCGAATACGGCAATCTTTTCTTCGGTTTTCTTATCCAGACCATACGCAAGGGATGCCGCGGTAGGCTCGTTGATAATCCTTAAAACATTGAGTCCTGCAATCTTTCCAGCGTCCTTGGTGGACTGTCGCTGGCTGTCATTAAAATAAGCCGGCACGGTTATCACTGCATCTGTGACTTTCTCGCCAAGATATTCCTCCGCAGTGTGCTTGATATTTGCCAGTATATAAGATGATATTTCTGCAGGACTGTGAAGATTCCCCAGAAGATTGATGCGAATATCGCCGTTGCCTGCCTGTTCAAGTATGTATGGGAGTATTTTGGCATCTTTCTGTACTTCCGGTGAGCTGTATTTACGCCCGATAAGCCTTTTTACAGCAAAAACCGTATTTTCAGGGTTTGTGATTGCCTGCCGTTTTGCGACCTGGCCGACCAACCGCTCACCGCTGTCTGAAATTGCCACAATCGAAGGCGTTGTACGCCCTCCTTCGGGGTTCATAATCACATTTGCGTCCCCCCCCTCCATGACAGCAACACATGAATTTGTGGTGCCGAGATCTATTCCTATTATCTTTGACATCTTTTTTCCCTCCGTTTATATCATTATGTCCAAATTTTATTGACAGGTCAACAATCTGCAATATGTATGAACTGGCCCTCTATGCCGTGTATCTCAGGTTTGTGTTCAAGCTTGTTTGCAAACTGACCCGGGAAACATTCACAAAGTTCTGATTGTTCCGTCTGCCGAGTCTGACCCCGCCTTAATTTCTCATATTTTGTGTTATTCGTTCTTATTCTTTTCATTTTTTGCTTTTGATTTGGAAACGACAACCATTGCAGGTCTCAGGAGCCTGTCATTTATCATGTATCCTTTTTGAAACTCCTGCAGGACTGTGTTTTCAGCATGATCTTCAGATTCCTGCTGCATAACAGCCTCATGAAAACCGGGATCAAAGGTTTCTCCCAAAGATTCAATCGGTTTTACCCCGAATTTTTCCAATATCTTCAGGATTTCCATGAGGGTCATGTCAACACCTTCCACAATACTGTTTTTTGTGCCGCCGTTATTATTTGAAGAATCAATGGCTCGCTCCAGATTGTCAACCACCGGGAGCATTTCCTTTATCAGAGATTCATTGGCAAACTTTCTGAGCCCTTCCATTTCACGGGCAGATCGCTTTTTGTAGTTTTCAAAATCAGCAGAAACCCTCAACAAGCGGTCATGATTATCTTTGGCTTCCTGTGCTGCAGCTTCAATTTTTGCTTCCATCTCTTTCATAATGTCGTCGGCTTCTATACACTCCTCTTTTTCTGAACCGCTCTTCTCAGAATTTTCACCGTCTTTATCAGTTTTTTCATTTTCAGTGTCATTTTTTACGTTGTCTTTGTCAGTCAATGTTTTTCTCCTGCTTTACTGATTTGTTGACCCAAGTTCAAACCACCTGATGTTGATTAAGAAAATAATTCTGCATGTAACGATGTCAAGATATTAAGTCATCAGGCAGAAGTTTTTCCGGTTGACAGTCTAACTAAGGGAGTGCTGAAATGAAAT
>JAOZLU010000045.1:11922-22579 GCA_029934695.1 Desulfobacterales bacterium
TTCAGCACCGGTTCAATCCATATTTAAAGGAAGTGCTGAAATGAAATTTCAGCACCGGTTCAATCCATATTTAAAGGAAGTGCTGAAATGAAATTTCAGCACAGTCTGAAGGTGCTGAATACACGGGGGAAGAAAAATGACTTGAAAAATCAGAATGGTTGTGCATCCCCTATCGAATTTCTTTCCAGAGATACGCGCCATGTAAATGATCGGGATCGATCCACGACACAGACCGCATCACTTATCGCTGCTTCCTTCCAGATCTGACGAGGTTCATGACCGTCTGTTGCGCGGCGGCCGATCAGCATGGAAACATATCCGGTGTGAAACCCTTTAGAGGCATTCAGCCTCCCATATAGCGGATTTGGAGTAGAGGGCACCGCTAACGCCCCGCCTAGCACAACCAAAACTAAATATAAACCACAAAATCAGCTTTTCAAGAAAAAAAATCAATTTTATTGACATTCAATCGTCTCTGTCATAAATATTAAATGTTAAATGCAGATGTTAAGCGTTTTTGCAACTTGCCTGACATCTGAAAATATACTGATTTATGTCAATCAAGTACCTGGCCAAAAGTTTTCCGGGATTTTTTTCCGGGAAAACAGCTTTCACAGACCGCGGATGAACACTGATGAGTCCGCCGTCTGCGTTCACAATATGCAAATACCTTAAAACATTATGGCCAATTACTTATCACACAAAGCCCGTAATCATAAATTATTACAGACTGTAGCGCAGACCGTCAGCGCCTGTCAGATGTTTCAGCCCGGGGACTCAGTCCTTGTGGGCGTATCCGGAGGCCCCGACTCTGTTGCGCTTCTCTATATGCTGCTTTCACTCTCCCCCGGATTTTCCATCAGGCTTGGCGTTGCCCACCTGAATCACTGTCTTCGCGGTGAAGATTCAGACAATGACGCGGAATTTGTCGCATCTCTTGCCAGGGAGCTTGGCCTGCCTTATTATATCCGTAAAGAGGATGTTCAAAAATACAGGAATGCACACAAACTTTCTCTGGAAGAAGCTGCCAGGCAGGTGCGCTACGCTTTTTACGAAAATATGGCAGAAAAAAACGGGTTCAACAAAATTGCGCTGGGCCATCATGCGGATGACAACGCTGAATCAGTTCTGATGTATCTGCTCCGGGGAAGTGGTCCCCGCGGTATTTCAGGAATACCGCCGGTAAGGGAAGGGAAGTTTGTCCGTCCGCTTATCTGTCTGACAAAATCCGAAATTATTGATTTTCTGGAATCAGACAGATTGAAATATGTGTCAGATTTAACCAACAGGGACACAAAACATCTCAGGAACAGGATACGCCATCATTTGCTGCCAATGTTGAAAGCATCTTATAATCCCAAAATCACTGAAACACTGAATCGGATGGCTTCAATTTTAAGGACTGAGGAAGAATGGATTGAAGAGGTGATAAATCCTGTGTTCAAATCCTGTGTTTCAGCGGTGGAAAATAAAAAAATTGCTCTTTCTGTTTCAGCAATGTACAGACTGCATGTCGCAGCCCAAAAGCGGATTGTCAGAAAAACAATCGCACAGGTAAAAGGGAATTTGCGGCGTATTACATACACACACACAGATGCCGTGCTGAACCTTCTGCAAAAAGGAACCGATTGTGCAAGCCTTGATCTTCCGGATCATATCAGGGTAAAGCGTGATCGCGGGATGCTCCTTTTTTCAGGTGCTGAAAGTTCAGATGCCGGTTGTGGAAATTTTGAATACAGCATCTTGGCTCCCGGGACAATATTTATAGAAGAAACCGGCGATTATCTGGAATTTTCCAGAATAGGCAGGGAAGATATGCCCTGCTTCAAATCTGGGGATCCCGGGCGTTTCAGCTTTCAATCTTCAGATCAGGCTGTTTTTTTTGATATGGATACGTTAAGCTTTCCCATAATTATCAGAAATTTCAGGCCGGGGGACCGTTTTACCCCACTTGGCATGTCCGGTACCCAGAAAGTAAAAAAATATTTTATCAACAACAAAGTCCCGGGAAAGGAGCGGGTGAAATGTCCCATTCTGCTATGCCAGGGTAAAATTGTATGGATTGCAGGGCACAGAATGGATGAATCCGTGAAAGTGACACCTTCAACCAGAAATGTGCTCAAAGCGGAACTTTTGAAAGTCAGAGTGGAAAGTTGAAAGTGAAAAATCCCTCCGGTTTTCAGCTTTTCACGTTGAACTTTTCACTGTCGAATTTCATAGTTGAAATTTTTCTTGCCTAACTTACAATAAAGAATTATTGTCAAGGTTAATTTTTTAATTTTTGCATGAGGAGGTAATTTTTTGAATCCATTTTATAAAAATCTGGCGTTATGGCTCGTCATCACTTTGATGATGATCATGCTTTATAATCTTTTTAACCAGCCCCCCCCCACTGAGACAAGCATCAGCTACACCCAGTTTCTTTCCATGGTTGAGGATGAACGTATTTCCGAAGTCCTTATTCAGGGACAGGAGCTTTTGGTTACCGATACAGATGGGAGCCGCTTCAAGATATATTTCCCCCAGGACGATGATCTTATCAGAATTCTGAGAGAGAAAGGCGTTGCAATCAATGCAAAACCGCCTGCCGAGTCACCATGGTTTGTCTCTGTGCTTGTTTCATGGTTTCCCATGCTGATACTCATCGGTGTATGGATTTTTTTCATGCGCCAGATGCAGTCCGGGGGCGGCAAAGCCCTCTCCTTTGGAAAGAGCCGTGCCCGTCTGCTTTCGGACTCCTCGGAAAAAGTGACGTTTGAGGATGTGGCAGGTATTGACGAGGCAAAAGAGGAACTGGGAGAAATTGTCGAGTTCCTCAAAGAACCCAAAAAATTCACACGGCTCGGGGGCCGTATCCCAAAAGGTGTCATTCTTATGGGGTCTCCGGGTACAGGAAAGACCCTTCTGGGGCGGGCCATTGCCGGGGAAGCCGATGTTCCTTTTTTCAGCATCAGCGGATCGGATTTTGTGGAAATGTTTGTCGGTGTGGGAGCATCTGTCACCGGAGACACCCCTGTTCTTATCCGTGATGCCAAAGGAACTCGTCTCCTCCCGATTGGTGAATTTGCTGATTCTTTTTATTTTGGCAAGACCGCTGATTTTGTTGTGCCTGTCAAAGAAGTGGAAACTCTGGGCTTTGTTGAAAAAGATTCCAAGTTTGCTGGCTCATCCAAGACCTTTTTCGGTCACAGCGACTGGCAGCCTGTGAAAGGCGTTTATCGGCATTGGGTGGATGAAATCTATGAAATCCACTACTTGGGAGGGGTCATTTGCACCACCGGAGACCATTCTGTTTTCATCCGTACCCGTGATGGAATTAAAGCGGTGCCGGCCAGCGAACTGAAACCGGAAGATGTGCTGGTGAACCTGCCCTTTAAGACAAGAGGCGTTTTCAGTCCGGACACAGGCACCCCGCACGAAATCCGGGCACATCAGTTTGATTCGGCGATGCAGGAAGAGGAGTGGCTGACCGTCTGGGAGGAAGATGAGGCAGTCCGGACAGCATATACTTATGCAATGGCCCAGAAAGGCCAAGTCAGCCAGTACGCCATTGGCCAGAATATCGGGGTTTCCCAGGCAACAGTGGGGAACTGGCATTCCGGTCAGCATCTCCCGCGTGCGTTGTCGGATCGGTACAACCGGACACAGGTACCTCAGCAGGTGCGTCTGACACCTGATCTGATGAAAGTGCTGGGATATTACACAGCAGAAGGTCGGGTCAACAACTCGGTGGAGTTCGTTTTCGGATCCCATGAAAGTGCCTATATCAGGGAAGTTCTTGATCTGATGGCCGATATTTTCGGGCTTCACGCCCATGTCATACACACAGAAAGCAATTCGGCCCGACTGACCTTTTATGCTTCCCGTCTGGGCCCGTTTTTTGAACGGATGGCCGGCAACGGCAGCCACAAAAAGCATGTTCCGGAGATACTGTGGGATCTGCCCCGTGAATATTTCCTTGCTTACCTGGAGGGATATGCCCTGGGTGATGGCTATACAAACTCAGACGGCAAACTGATTGTAGCATCGGTGAGCCGGCAACTGATTCGGGAACTTTCCTGGCTGTGCGCGATGCACGGCATTGCAGTGGGTGTGGGAAAAACAGTCTTGCCCGAAGGACGGATTATCCGTAAAAAGCCGTTGCCGAAGGGCCATATCTGGCGTATGACCATTGGCAAGCGGGCAAATCCCTTTCGGACTTCGACCGAAGAGCCTGATATGGCAAAACGGCCGATAGTCCGGGAGGTGGTACGTCTGCCTTATAACGGCTTTGTCTATGACCTTGTTGGATGTGGAAATGAAGCCTTTTTCGGAGGTGAGAAGCCTGTCCTGCTTCACAATTCAAGAGTCAGGGATCTTTTTGTGCAAGGGAAAAAGAACGCCCCCTGTATTATTTTTATTGATGAAATTGATGCAGTCGGCAGACACCGGGGCGCGGGTCTCGGGGGAGGGCATGACGAAAGAGAACAGACCCTTAATCAGTTGCTGGTGGAAATGGACGGATTTGAGTCCAATGAGGGCGTGATTCTGATCGCTGCCACAAACCGGCCGGATGTGCTGGATCCCGCGCTGATGCGCCCGGGACGGTTTGACCGGCAGGTGGTTGTCTCGTTGCCGGATATCAGGGGCCGTGAAAAGATACTCAGGGTTCACATGAAAAAAACACCAGTCTCGCCGGATGTTGATCCGAACGCGCTGGCAAAGGGAACCCCCGGTTTTTCCGGTGCGGATCTGGAAAATCTTGTGAATGAATCCGCGCTTCTCGCCGCAAAGAGAAACAAGGACAAGATTGACATGACTGATCTGGAGGATTCCAAGGACAAAGTCTATATGGGACTGGAGCGCAAGTCCATGGTTCTCACGGATGAAGACAAAAAGATCACAGCATATCACGAAGCCGGTCATGCCCTTGTGACCCGCTTTCTGCCCGGCACGGACGCGGTGAACAAGATCACCATTATCCCCAGAGGTCGCGCATTGGGGGTGACATGGTACCTGCCGGAAGAGCGGTACACCCAGTTTAAAGATGAGTATCAGAGCAAATTGTCCGTGGCCTTCGGAGGACGGGCCGCTGAAGAGATTATTTTCGGTCGTATCAGTTCCGGTGCGTCGAGTGATATCAAACAGGCAACGGATATCGCCCAGAGTATGATACGTTCCTGGGGAATGGGTGAAGACCTGGGGCCTATTTCTTATGCCAAAAATGAAGAACAGATTTTTCTGGGGCGGGAAATTGCCCAGCACCGGGATTACTCCGATGATACTGCGAACAAAATAGACGCTGAGATAAGCAATCTGATCAACGCGGCATACCAGCGATCAAAGAAAATTCTGGAAGAAAATATAGATATTCTTCATAAACTGGCAGAACTTCTCCTCGAAAATGAGACTGTTCTGGGCAAAGAACTGGATGAACTCATTTTTTCCATGAGACCCGGAATAAAGCTGCCGTCACAGCAATCTGAATATAAACAGGATGATAAAGGGTTAAAGGTTAAGAATTAAGGGCTAAGGGTTAAGGACTGACCTTAACCCTTTTAACCCTTTTAACCCTTAACCCTTAACCCTTTTCCCCTTTACCCTTTACAAATGCTGTCGGAACTTGAAATATGAAAGATATGGACATTTTTTGCAGGATCAGGCGCATTCTGATATCTGTTTTGTTTTTTCCCATAGCCTGTTTTTATCCCTTACGCCTGTAGCAATTGCTGAATCAGATAAGATTGTGATCTATTTTTACAGTTCTGAATCCAGTATCAACAACTTCAAATCCCTGAAAAAGGAATTTGACACCTATTTTTCCGCGGTTGGTCCTTATGAATTCCAGCCTGTCAAAAAACAGCAGGATTTTGAAAATATTTCTCGCCGGACGGGGTTTGCAACCCCGTCCGTTCAAATGGGTCAGTCCGCGTTTATGCCCAATTCTCTGAGCATGGCTGCCAGTTTTCTGGCCCGCTGCTCTGCTTTCTCCCTGCCCTGTCTCTCCTCCTGATAGTCTTTCAGGACAAAAGAGCGATATATCTGATCTTCGGCCATACTGATCTCCGAAGGCCGCAGGTACAGGTCCTCCTCACGGAACTGAAATCCCGGCAGCACCCGGGAACATATCACACCGTCCGGGAGCGTCGGTCTGATCGGGGTGTAAAATCCGCTTTGAAGCTGATAAAAGGCGGTCTCCGGCCCTTTGCGGTCCAGAATGAAATACTCTTTCACCCCGGTCTGGCAGTACTCGTTTTTCTTTGTCACTGTGTCCCGTATCACATACTCCGGCTTCGAGTCGGAGACGAATTCGAAACATACGTCAAAGATTCCCCCGTAGCTGCGGTCAAACCTGTCTATGCGGACCGGATTGGATTTCAGGATCAGCGCGAGATCCGGCCTCCGCACAGATGTGTTTCCCGGGATGGCCAGTCTGAACCCGACCTCCATTCCGATCATATCCCCGACCGGATTTGTCTTAAGATACTCCCTCAGCAGGAAATAAAACCAGTCATACATCAGAAAAGTTTCCGTGTCCCCCATCGGCCTCTCCTCCAGAACTCCGTTATTCCATTCATAAGTTATGTCCGGCATCTCATAATACGTCTCCCAGTATTCCTCCTCCGACACGCGCAGCATGTCTCCCGGAAGCGGAAGCATCCCGGTCTTTTCCGGGACCGGTGCGTGATGCAGTGTTCCCATATTTCCCCCTTCGCCTCCCCATGTTTCGGAAGTCCTGTTTTCATTTTCAAGGTATGAAAGTTCAGCCCGCTCCTTTCAGGCTGCTTATGAAAATCCTGTGTGAGCCTCTTTTTATCTTCCTGTCATTATATCCGAATTTAATCAGGTGATTGCAAACCAGAAACTCTGAACTGTTTAAATAAAATTTAAGGGCTTGTCAATATGTAAATTTTAATTTTAGCTTCGGCCCAGCACAAATGGTAAAATGGTAAAAGAGCACCAAGAACCCTTTGTGAACCCTTTGTGTCCTTTGTGGTAAAATGGTAAAAACACCAAGAACGCACAAAGAGCACCAAAAAGAGATTGCACAATCCTTGCTAAACCTAATCATGGCAGGAAAATTCTGCCTGTCAGGTAGCATTTTGCCCCCCATTGCTCTTTCCCTTCCGAGTTGTTAAACTATTTGTCAATTTTAGCTGTGAATGCAAATTTTTTTCCTGATTATAACGGATTCAGGGGAGACTGCAATTTCAGCATGTCACGCCGATATCTCACACAGAGGCACAAAGGGCACAAAGACAGAGGATAAAGGCGGGCACATAAAAAATTTATGCCGGACACTTATGTTCGGACAGCCCGGACCGGAAGCCGGACACAGACTTCTATGTGCTTTTCTCTGTGCCTTTGTGTGAGATATCGGCGTGATCGCAAATGAATATTCACACCAGGATTCAGGTTCAGGTTTGCGGGCTCCCGCATCCGTTATAATCAGGTACTTTTTTTCAACTTGGGAGATGGCATCTGTAAACAGCCAGAACCATGAACGGAAAATGGGCGACAGCCAATTATGACTAAAAACCGATCATGAGCTTAAAATCCTGAGATTTGTATTCAAAAAAGGTGGATTTTTTCCTATTAAAATGTTATGCTTCTTTCAACTTGGAGAAGGCATCTGTGAACGGTCAGAATCATGAACGGAAAATGGAAAAATGGCTTGAGAGTCCCGACGCCCGGAATGTCCTTTCATGGGTGACCCGGTCTGTCATGAAATATGCGTCCTCAAAAAATCTGTCCCTCACTTTTCTCAGGCAGGATATCAGCTGGTATGACGCAAATGACGAAGATTTCCGGGAAGATGTCCGGTCGGAACTTGTGCTTTTCATACTTGAGAACAGACCTAAAATTCAGAATATACTGGTTTTAGGAAAGCGGAACAGCCATTATTACCTCAGAAGAGCGTTCATCAATCATTGGATAGAAAAAACCCGGAGACCGCTCATGGACCCCCGGCGGTATCTGCACAAACACGCGGCCGATGTGCTGAGAGCATCGGAAAATTTTCACACCTTTGTCGGACGCGGCAGGTCACTGGGTTTCAGTGCGGTTGCCGAACACATATCCATACCGCCGTTATCAGCCGAAGATATCAGGGAAATAAGCTTTCCGGAACAGTCGCTTGAATATGAATATATTAATAAAAAAAAAGTCCTGCTTCAGCTTGCAGCATATTTTCTGAATCAGGTTTCCAAGATGTGGGGAGACAAGCCTGTGGGTGTTGATCTCAGGGATTTTATCAGTTGGTTAGGTCTTCATGTGTCAGTACAGGCCCCGGTCCCCCTGAGACTGGTGTCCGACGGGAAAGAGCTTCTGCCGCTTTTGCCTGATCATCGTCCGGCTGCTGACGGAATCTGCTTTGACCCTGTTCTGGTGAAAAAATGGGCCTGGAATTTTGCCAACCGCCTCAGTGAAAAGGAAAGGGCGGTGTTTCTGTTGCGCCATGGCCATAATCTCAGCCTGAAAGATATCGCCGGGAAGCTGGGATATAAAGGCAGTTCAGGCCCGAAATACCCCCTTGACTGTGCGGAACGCAAATTAAAATTTTTTCTGTGTGATCTCCCCTGGCTGTCTCCTGACGATCTGAACAAGGAGGCGTTTTCGCTGTTTCGGGATATGCTACTTTTGAACATCAAGAATATTAAAAACAAATAACAAATTCCAAATTCCAAATAAACACCAAAAAACAAATTCCAAATAAATATCAAGCATCAAAGGAGAAAATGGCATGTACAGCCGTAAACTGGCACTGTCCCAGGCTAAAAAATATCGGACCTGCCCGCCTCCGCATATTGCAGACAACCCGGCTCATAAAGAATATCTGCGGCAACATCTTGAAATCTGCCCTTATTGTTCAACCCGGGTAATGGAAAGCAACAGGAGCTGGGGACATCTGGCAAAGCAGATTCAGGATTTTTCCCCTTCGCCCCTTAGTCATGAAAAACAGAATGGGAGGCAGACAGGGCAGATCCGGCATATCAGAGATGATCTTGGCAGATGGCGCGAAGGATATTTTTATAATCCGCCGCTGATTCTTGTATTGGAAGAGATCATGGAGGACTCGGATGCGTTTCTGGTCGCACAGATGTATCACGATATTTATCTGGCAGGTCCCGGGGACCTGATCCTGTCAGGTGAACAGACGGAAACAGATGAACTGTTTGTGGAATGCTGGAACATTTATGTTGCAGAAGCCACGAGCCTGGAATCGCCAACAGGACAGGTTACGCCTGAAATCACTGGGGCTGTGAGACAACTGGGGCAGAATCCCCGGGCATATCCGGACTGGGCGATTCAGCCCAAACCTCTGGCAGATTATGATGCCAGGATTTACTTTAGGGAGCTTGAGACTGAAATCGGTCTGATTTTCAGAAAACGCTGACGCGCCTGAACTCTTCTGAACATTCTGTTCATCTGTCGAAACTCCCTTTATGCTGATATCAGAGCCGGAAAATTATCTTGACAAATCAGAAGAACGGAATTATTTCAGTATAAATCTGGCATTTGTCAGTGGGAAGTAAAAGATAAAAAGTGAAGAGCTTCTCCCAACTTTCAACTTTTTACTTTCAACTTTTTTTAAGGAAATCAGATAATGGAAATGAATATTTATCTCAGTTTGATTATGGTGGGAGCCGTATCCGTTGCTCTTTCAGCATACCTTCCTCACCAAATACCCAACCTGTACGCATCTTTTGCGGTGTCAGTCCTTTCCACTTTTTTTTCCGTGTATCTCACATTTCTTATTACAAAGAAGTGGGTGGAAAAAGAATATGGGGGAAGGATTATGATTTTGAAAGAAAAATACGAAAGTAAAATACATGGTCTGAAAAAAGAACATGATACGACAACACTTGAGAAAACCATCAGGGACGGAACACAGACACTTATTAAAAACGCTCTGGATTATTTCAAACTTGAAAATATCAAAAATGAAATGGGGGATTCCGCTGCAATAGCAAATCTGCAACTTGACAAATACGGCCAGATCATAGAACTGCTGGCAGATTTTTCCCTGATCCTTCCGGATATTAAAGAAAATCAGGAGATTGTTCAGCAGGAACTGAATCACCAGATTGAAATATATAAGATTGATGAAAAACCCTTTGCAATGTTTTTGCAAAGAATCATGGGCAAGTATGAAGTGACCGTCAGCAAAAAAATAAGGGAGAAGATTGACCAGAACACCTTGGGAATACTGAAAAACTGTCCCAGATGTGCAGAAAGGGTGATGCTGAAAGCCAATGTCTGCAAGCATTGCGGATACGAGTTTAAAACCATATCCAAGACCTCCGCTCACAGAACGATTGCATTTGATCGGGTTGAAAAGGGGAAAAAATTGTACCGTGCAGGAGAATACAACGAAGCAATAGATTCACTCAGCAGTGCAATACAATTGAAACCGAATTATGCTGTTGCTTATTATAATCGGGCAATTATTTATTATAAAATCGGTGATGCTGAAAATGCTGAGAAGGATTTAAAGGACGCGTCCTATCTGGGCCATAAAAAAGCAAAGGATCTTCTGAGTTTAAGAGCAAAGGAGACTGACAAAATAAGACCTCCTAAAATATAATGTTTGCTTGATGCTTGATGTTTGATGTTTGATGCTTGATGCTTGATGCTTGATGTTTGATGCTTGATGTTTGATGTTTGATGCTTGATG
>JAOZLU010000437.1 GCA_029934695.1 Desulfobacterales bacterium
CCTTAAAAGCCCTGATCGCATCATCCGGCGAAAGCGGGGTTTTAAAAACCGACTGAATATCATCCAAGGTCAGTTCCACCTTGTCAATCCCCCTGGCCAACTGCCCCATAATATCCCTTAACTTATGGGCATTATCCGGGGTTAATTCAATCTCACCGTTTTTAAACGCCAAAGCCAGATTCCTGTCATCCGGGGTCAGCAGTTCCATATTCTTTTTCACCCCGGGATCATTGAACAGATCGAGCAGGTTCCCGGTCCAGTCTTCAAAAATATCATTCAGCTGCTTTTCCAGATCGTTCAGCTTATACCCGGGTATATTCTGATATTCTCTGGGATTGAAATCATGGAACGGCGTCTTTTTCACCGCAACCTTGGTGATCTCCTCAGACGCGACCTTTAAGCCGGTAATATTGCGAATCCACTCCTCGTAAGCAACAGTATTGCTGATATAATCCGCATCCCTGATCACATCACAAATCTTCTTGACCTGGGAATTCAGCAACGCCTCTTTTTTAACCCTGTCAGCTTTTGACAGACGGTGCGCCAGATACTGGCTGAGATAATCATCCGCATACCGGTCAATCAGGGCATTCAGGCGGGTTTCATACTGCTTGATCTCCGCATCGGAACCGCCGCATAATTTGTCAGGCAGATCCCTGATGGCCTTGTCCATATCATCTGCCAAAACCTCACTGACCACATAATTTCTGGCTTCTGACAGATACAGCACCAGGTCATTGAACCTCCGGGCCAGCGCGTCCAATTTTTCAAACACATCGCATTTTCCATAAACTTCAAAGGTTTCCTGAATCTCATGGCAGGAAAATTCAATATGTTTCAGCTTTCCATAAGTCTGATAATTGGCTGTCCTGTCCAGAACATCCCGCAGACGGTCCAGTTTTTGCCTGTATTCAGTTGTCTCCTCATCTGTCAGCAGGCTGATATTTCTGCATGAAATACCGTCCGACACCAGTTCTTTTGTTCTGACCACCCGTTCAGCCATCTCCCTCGCCCTGGTCTGCAATTGGACAAGCGTTTCCGGGTTTTCAAGAAACGAAGTCAGATCAGGAAGTTCCATGCTTTTAAACAGGGATTTCAGAACATCGGAGGGAATCCCCTTGGGCATGCGGATGCTGCGAAAGGAAAAAAAATCGTCTGTTTTCAGAGATTTGATCTCTTTGATATTGACGGCATTGATCGTATTTTCCGGCCTGACCATCTCAATATCCCCATGCTGAACCAGCGCGGCCAATACCAGGAACTCCAGACGATAATCCATTTCAAAATCTCTGGAATACCAGATATTCAACGGCTCATAGTAACAATCCAATATTTCATCCCGGTTGAGGACTTTTCCGGGACCTCTTTCTTTCAGCATGTTCAGAAGACTCAGGGCATATTTTGAATTCCTGACCTCAATGCCCTCGGGAGACCACAGCCCCAGCCCTGATAACATCGCCTCGCCATCCCTGTTCGGTTTTGAAGGGCTGACAATCTTTGCAATGGCTGATTTCACCCTAATATCAAAATTGTCTTTGGACAAAGGCTGCAAAAGTGACTTGAACGCGGGATAATGGGGGAAGCGCTCATTAAAATAATCGTTTAACAGCACAGACGCAGCCTCGCTGAAAAGCTGTTCCTTTGAACTTCCGGCCCCGGGCAGGGAAAAACTTTGCAGCACGGTTTCCCGGGCTTTGCAACTCACCCTGATTTTGGACAGATATTCCCTGTCAAAAATGCCCCTGGCCTTGTCCAGCAGTTTGTCAATCTTATCTCTGAAAACAGATTTCTGATCCGAACCGGAACGTATCTCCAGGTTTTTTGCCGCACCAAGCTGGCGAATCGTCTCCTTGAAACTCTCGGATAAATCCTGAAAGAGAAACGACACCTCATCTTTTGCATCATCCATGCAGATTTCTGAAAACAGGGGCATGAAATACAGATAAAAATGCTGAACCGGCTGGGTGGTGGAGCGTTCATTTGGATTGCCGAAAAAGATGTAGCCGGAGCGAAATGATTTTTTGTCCTTCCACTCCAGAGAATGCTCCCATATCTTAAACCCGCTACGGTAGGTGTCATGTGTCAGCATCAGGACATGCTGCAAAAAGTCGAAAAAAGCCTGATCGCAGTCGTCCCCGGACATGGTTTTGCCCATCTCCTCAATTTCTTTGTCGTAATTCCTGCCGCCCTCCACCCGGATATAGTATTCCTCGCTTTCCTGTTTGTAATCCACAAACGCGCCGTCGGTCGCGCTGATGATGTGTTTTACCGTTGCTCTGATATTTTCAAGCAGAAAATCGGCATCATCAGCCATGGGCAGGGTGATACACAGATCATCTTTCAGGCTGTTCGCGGTCGCGCCGTTTTTCTGCCCCAGTTCCCCACAGAGAAGGTTGATTGCCAACGCATCGGCTATTTTATGTGCGACCGGTTTTTTTGCGGCCCGGCCTTTCGTAAAAAAGGCATTGATTTTTTCCCGGATAATCTCGGAAATTTCCCTGACTTTGCGAATATCCGGTATGGTCATCATCGACGGGTTGCCGGACAGGTTTTTCCAATACATGTCGTATGTGATCAGTCCCGGGTTATCCTTTGGAACTTCTGAATCCGTCATGGATTCAAAATGGGCGCTCAGGGTTTTCAGAATTTCCCGCTGGCTTTTTCCGTGTCTGATGTTTTCAAAATGACGGATATAAGAGGGATGAACCGGGAACAGGTCAACATAATGATTGAAATTCGCCTGCAAATCATTGTAAAGATGGGCAAATTTTTCCAGGTGGGACCGGATCAGGGCTTTCTGATGCTCGTCTTTTTTCAGCAGTCTCTCTTTGACCACAAAAGAAACATCCTCACGGGTGATAATGAAATCGTCATACCGGTCTTCGACTTTGTTCAGGGTTTCTGCCTGAAAATGGAACTCCGGCGAGCTGTACAGCAGCTCCTGAACCCCGAACATGATTTTGAACCGGGACGCGTCACAGGCTTCCCCGATACTGCGTAAAAACATCAGGTCATGATTGATCTGCTGATTGTTCCGGCTTCGGAGATATTCCAATAATTCGTCAATGACCACAAGAACGCCTTTGCCCGGGTATATCTTTTTAAAAGCGGCCATCATCTGCAAGAGCTGATCCTTATAGCTCTCTGTTGAATCCGGGTCAAACCGGAAATCCACGCCCAGGGATTTGTTCATCCACCGTTCCATTCGGTCAAACACAATATCTTTAAGTACCTTGTCACTCCCGATATCAAAACGGATCACCTTGTATTTGCCGGCAATCTTCAGAAAGTCCGCTTTTAACAGATCATTGCTGAGTTCATCCGCAAAAGCCTTATTTTCGGCAATGGCAGAAACCAGCGCCATCAGGTGGGATTTGCCGGTTCCGTAATTCCCGACGATCTGAATGCCTTTTTTTTCATAAGTTCCGGCAGGATCAAGATTTTTGATAATAATTGTCCTGACTGTGTCACAGAGTACTTCAGAGAATATGTATGATCTGACAAGACCGCGCTCTATCTCTTCACTGATAATCGTATCAAATTTAACCACAGAGGTTATGGGTTGGAAATGAAGGATTTCATTGTATTTCATAACGGATCTCCCGCTCCTGATGACAAAAATTTTTGAATCTTTAAAAATCAGATTAACTTTTCAGTTTGCTTGAACATCATAATTTGTATTTTGTTTTTAAAATATTGTCAATAAATTTTGATCTGAGTATAACTGAAATGAAACATTATGGATACGGGGCGGACAGTTTTAACTATTTATTTAATATTAAAGAATTGCCTGCATATTCTGGCTTCAGATTGGGCTTCACACTGCCTTCCAGAATGACAATTTTAGCCGCACCGTCATTTTTTTCTTTCCCGACTTTCCCGACCTTGACATCCGTTTTCATGCATATTAGTATGTCAGACGAGTCCGGGGAGACAAAGCCCTTTTTTTCAAATGACAATTTTTCTGATTATAACGGATTAAGGGGAGCCTCAGACCTGAACCACTGACGTGACCGTAAAAACCACAGAGGGCCGCAGAGAAGCCGCAGAGAAGCCGCAGAGAAAACAGCCTCGGCATAACTGATGAACTGGAAACAGATTTCCGTTTCTCTCATCAGACCGGAGAAAAGAAATTTTTCTTCCCATCCTGTCGCATCTTCTTGAAGTCGCAATTGCAGACGAACTGGGCGGATCAGTCACAAATCCGTCTGCCGGTGGAAAAACGGGCGAAAGCTGACATCCCGGCAGCCTGTAAGCCTGCGGTCTTTTTTTATTTTAAAGAGGCCGTGAAAATTATTCACGGCATTTTTTGCGCAAAAAAACTAAAGTGCCACCCTGTAATTCCCGCGAAGCAGGAATCTGTTTTCAATCTGTGGGCCTTGATCTTCATTTCAGCCATTCCGAGCAGATGCAATTTGCCGGATACAAGTGTCAATCCGAGCCGATGCACGGCAAATTTGCAATTTGTCCGGATGCAATTGGCAACCGAGCCGAGCTTTGACAGATCATAACCTCACCAATGATAAATGGATTCCCGTCTTTGAAGGAATATCAGAGGGCGGAAAGAAAGGAAAAATCATGCTGATCAATCAATTTCCGGACAAAGATCATTTTTGCCAACTGGCCGGACAGAAAAATGTGATTCCCGTGTGTGCCGAAGTTCTGGCAGATACAGAAACCCCGGTTTCACTCCTGAAAAAAATTTATCAGGATCAGGGCCCTGTTTTTCTCTTTGAAAGTGTGGAAGGGGGGGAACGATGGGGACGATACAGCTTTCTGAGCGCATCTGCCCGCTGTCACATCCGGGTTTATCCCAAGTTTGTGGAAATCGTCAGAAACGGCTCACAGGAGCATATCCCGCATAAAGGGAATCCGTTTGCTGTTCTGAGGGATTTTATGAGCCAGTATCACCCGGCCCAGTTGCCGGAGCTTCCGCGTTTCTGGGGAGGAATGGTGGGGTACCTGACTTATGAGTCCGTGTCTTTTTTTGAAGCGATCCCGAACCGGCTGCCTGAACACAAGCCAATTGCCCATTTCATCATACCGGATGAACTGCTTATTTTTGACAATATCCGGCATACCTTAATCTGCGTTGCCATTTCCTTTTTGGAAGAGGAAGCAGATGCCGCACAAGCTTACGAGGCAGCAGAGGCCAGTGTCAGGGACATGCTGACAAAGATTGAACAGAATATGCCTGAAACGGACAAGCATCCGGAGCATGCTGAGTTTGACTTGAAACCGCTCCGGGAACCCGAAGATTACTGCAAGCTTGTCCGGAAAACCAAAAAATATATCCGGGAAGGCGATATCATCCAGTCCGTCATATCTCAGCCCTTTGTCTGCACCCCTGCGCCTGACCTGTGGACCCTTTACCGCGCCCAGCGTTTTGTCAATCCCTCGCCTTACCTGTATTTTCTTCATCTGGATGATGTGGCGCTTGTGGGGTCTTCGCCGGAAACAATGGTCAGATTGGAAAACCAGGTGGCTTCCCTCCGTCCCATTGCCGGAACTCGTCCCAGGGGAAAGACCGAACAGGAAGACCGGTCCCTTGCCAACGAGCTGCTTCAGGATGAAAAAGAGCGGGCAGAACATCTGATGCTGGTGGATCTGGGGCGGAATGACCTGGGCCGGGTGGCAGAAACCGGGTCTGTTCAGGTGACAGACCTGATGACCGTGGAACGCTATTCCCATGTCATGCACCTGGTTTCAAATATCTGCTGTGACCTGAAACCGGAATATGATGCATGGGATCTGCTCCAGGCCACCTTTCCTGCCGGAACATTGTCCGGTGCGCCCAAAGTAAGGGCCATGGAAATCATTGCAGAACTGGAAAGCGAACCCAGAGGGCCTTACGGGGGCGCGGTGGGCTATGTTTCTTTCCATGGAAATATGGACATGGCAATCACCATCCGCACCGCGTGTATTGAAGACAATCAGCTCACAGTCCGGGCAGGTGCCGGCATTGTCGCTGACTCCGACCCGGAAAGTGAACACAAAGAAACAGTCAACAAAGCAAAAGCCATTCAGCGGGCGCTTGAGCTTGTTTGATGTTTGATGTTTGATGTTTGATGTTTGATGTTTGATGTTTGATGTTT
>JAOZLU010000438.1 GCA_029934695.1 Desulfobacterales bacterium
GTTCGATGCTGGATGTTTGATGCTGGATGTTTGATGCTGGATGTTTGATGCTGGAAACACAAACTGGAAAGTTTCTTTGGCTTTCAGTTTGCATAAAATTTTCACACAGAGACACAAAGAACACAGAGGAAAAAAACAGCTTGTCTTTGTGTGACATATCAAATTTTCACACAGAGACACAAAGAACACAGAGGAGGCAAACAGCCTGTCTTTGTGTTCTTTGTGCCTTTGTGTGATATATCTGCTTTTTCATTTGAGTGGCTGCAACCAGTCCTTGAACCGGCTGTCCGAGAAGTTGAGAATGTTGGTCATCAGTTCCATCAGTTGGCTGGTGACAGGCCCGGGTGCTTCAAAAGACCGATTTTCAAAACGGGCCACCGGCGAGATTTTGATGCCAGTGTGCGAGGTGAAGATTTCATCGGCTGTGAAAAGCGCCTCCGGCGAAAGAGTCTCCTCCGAGGTGGGAATGCCGATGGCCGGCGCGGCTTGAAGGATGGACATGCGACTGATGCCGGACAGAACCCGGCCCAAGGGCGGCGTTTTAAGAACACCGTCTTTGACAATAAAAACTGATTCAGTGGAACCTTCAGCCAGAAATCCGTCCGTCCCCGCCATCAGACCGATATCAAAACCACGGACATTGGCATCTCTGCGGGCCAGATAGGCGTTCAGGTAGTTTGAACAGGCTTTGGCCGAAACCGGAACTGTCTCAGGATGAATCTTGCGCCATTTGGAAAGACATGCCGATATTGGCTGTGCATTGTCCAGCTTCAGTTCCTCACTGTCCGGAATGGCAAAAATTGCCAGATCCAGCTTGGATTCCAGAACTAGGTGAATGATCGCCTCCTCGCTCCAGTAAGCCATCATCTTTATCAGGCCCCGGCCCATGTCGTTGACCCTCACCGTTTCAGCCACAGCTTCAGAAATTTCCTCAGCAGAATAGGCCATCTTCATGCCCAAAGATTGGGCACTGTTCATCAGTCGTCTGAGATGCTTATCCATCCGGAAAGCTGCGGGGCCGTCAGGCCCTTCATGAATACCAAAGACCTCGAAAATGGCCGATGCCCGGGCGAAACCGTGGGACAGCAGCGGGACAGTAGCCTTTTCCCAGGGAATCAAATCGCCATTGAACCAGACTTTACGTTTGTCATTCATATAAAAACCTCCTTAAATCGGTCGTCTTGCCAGCCTTGCAGGGATTCACCCGCATGGCCGTTATCCTGTTCCTGTGACTGTTTTTGGTGACGATCAAGGCCGAGCTGATTCATGTCTCTGAGATAATCGTCTGAATTAAATTCACTAATAATATCAAAGGCAAATACGATTGTTCCCCGGAGTTTGTCAAGTATATTTTTTATATGCCTGAACCGCATTTGCGAACAATATTGTTATCACTTCAATATTTATAATAAATACAATATATTATCATCGGACGAACGATTCGGGGGAAAAGTGCCTTGGCAGGAAATGAAATTTTTGTTCTGAAAAGTTTGAACTTGACAGTTGTTTTATTTTCAAGGTAAACATAGTCATATTTACATAAGGCGATTCAATTTTTTGATAATATTGGATTTTTCAGAACAAACATCCGATTGTCCGAAATAATACCCGGGATGTAGGGTGGGTGCAGCGAAGCGAAACCCACCTGCAAAACAGAACACGGATGGTACGGATTCCCACAGACATAAGCAATAAATACATGCATATCTGTGTCATCCGTGTTCTGTCATCTGTTCAATTTTGGTCACACTTAAAAAAAATGGAGAAAAGGTATGTTTAACACCATCGGAAAAGCAGTCAGAACGGAAAGAATTATAAACAGAAACACCGGTAAGACGGTAATTGTCCCCATGGATCACGGGGCGAGCGTAGGCCCCATTGAAGGTCTGATAGATATGTCACGGGCTGTTGACATGGTCGCTGAGGGCGGGGCAAATGCGGTGCTGGGTCATATCGGTCTCCCGCGATATGGTCACAGACGCCGCGGGAGAGATGTGGGGCTGATTCTGCATCTTTCAGCGTCAACCATGCTTTCCCCCAAACCCAACAAAAAAGTCCTGGTGAACACAGTTGAAAACGCTCTGAAAATGGGGGCTGACGGGGTTTCAATACATATCAATATCGGCGATGATCATGAAGCGGAAATGTTGCAGGATTTCGGGAAAATTGCCGTTGAATGCAGTTACTGGGGGATGCCCCTGCTTGCGATGATGTATCCGAGAGGCCGGAACATCAAAGATGAAACAGATGTGGAAGTTGTCAAACTTGCGGCAAGAGTCGGCGCGGAACTGGGCGCAGATTTCGTAAAAACAAATTATACCGGGGATCCGGATTCTTTTGCAAAAGTTGTCGAAGGATGCCCTGCGCCCATATTGATCGCAGGCGGAAGCAAATTGAATGAGGAGGAAATGTTCAAGGCAATAGAAGGAGCCATGCAGGCTGGCGCAAAAGGGCTGTCCATCGGGAGAAACGTGTTCCAGCATGAGAATCCGTCGCTGTTTGTCAAAGCGGCAAGCTCAATTGTGCATGAAAACAAGACAGCAGAAGAAGCACTGGAAATGCTGAGGGAAAACAAGGCGTAATAAAATTCCCTGCCTCTGATTCGTCATCCGGAACCGCAACCGTATAGCCGAAATCAATCGGGCTTGGGAATGTCAATCCAGCAAATCAGATTTCTTTTTTGGCCAGTGATACAATCCAATTGAGAGTATCAAATAAATATTGTAAGTCCCTGGTAGACACCTGATCCGGTTCTCTGGTGAACACACTGTTTTCCAACTTGCCAAACTCCCATGCCTTACCTGTGGTAACAATACCATAACAGACAGCAGAACCTTTCTTGGAAGCGGCAACCATTTCAGCCAGTGCCTGAGTCCATCCTTCATCAAATTTATCCTGTTTGGCTTCTATAACACATATAGGAGGGATTGCCATTTCCTCACCGGCAGTTTCAGGTGCTATTAAATAATCAGGTGTTCCTGTCAGTCCGTTATCTTCGTCCACATTGAAAGATTCCTCAATCCAGAGCTGCAAAGGCTCATGTTTGTCAACTACCACATTTAAAATAGGAGTGATTATCTGATTGGATCTGGAGGCTTCATTTTTAAGGGCTGCTGTATTCGACAACCGTTTCTTAATTTCAGCCTGTTTATAATCAGGAACTTCAATGCTGTTTTCTTTGACATCTTGCAGGAACCATTTTTTTTTCAGTGCTATGCCAAAAGTTTCAGCCACCTGTCCGATTGTTGCAAATTTACCATAAGACATAATTGTATCTCTTCTTGTTAAAAAGTTGTCGTTTCGTGGCTGAATTAAGGGACTCATTATCCCATAAGAATTTTCAGAGGGAGTGCGGAAATGAGCCCCTGGGCGATATTTTAGCGGGCCACTTTCAACTTTTCACTGTCGAGGGATCATCTGAGTTTGATATCAGGGACCCGTCCGCCTTTGCGAATACCTTTCAGGCTGACCTGCTTCACTATCCTGTCTCCCCTGTAGATGATCAGTTTGTACGCGGACGGCCTGCCCTGGCCCATATCAGAAAACGCATACTGTCCGAATTTGTTTACGGATGTTTCCTGGTGCTGATACTGCTGTGAATCAGTCCTGTGTTCAAGTACCACGGTTATCACATCGTGATTCCCCCTGATTTTTCCATGAACCCACCATTTTTCACCCACAGCCGTTGATATGATACGGCTTTCAGGACTGCTCCATGATCTTTTTGCCGGATGCTTCTTTTTCCCGCAAAATGCATCTGCTGTCGGCAAAAGCATAATGGCCATCAGGATAAGAAGCAACTTTACAAAATATTTTTTCATGCCCACCCCCTTACTGTGAAATTCGCTTGAAAATAGTTTTAAGAGAAGTTAATGTTGCCCAATAATTAAACCTTACACCTGCTGAATACTAATATGTGAAAGGTTCAAAAGTCAAGCAAATAAAATCAAAAGGAGATTCCATGAGTATTAATGTTGTTGAAAAGATTGATAATCTTGTGAAAGTGAAGCATATTCTTATAAGCGTTTCAGACAAAGGCGGGCTGGATGAATTCATCCCCCGGCTGGTTGAAATCAGTCCTGAAACAAAGATACTGTCAACCGGCGGGACATACAGCAGAATAAAAGAGATTCTGGGGGAAAGGGCCGCGTCCTGTCTGACCCAGGTTTCAGATTACACAGGCCAGCCGGAAACTCAGGGCGGTCTTGTAAAAACGTTGGATTTTAAAATATATCTGGGGCTTCTGACTGAAACATACAATGATTCCCACCAATCGGATCTGGAACGGACCGATGGTGTTCCCATTGACATGGTTGTGGTCAACCTGTATCCGTTTAAGGAAACCATTTCAGAACAGGGGGTGACGGTTGAGCAGGCCCGGGGAAATATTGATATTGGCGGCCCCTGCATGATAAGGGCATCGGCAAAGAATTTTCTGCGGGTGGCGTCGGTGGTTGATCCCTCCGACTACGGGATGATTCTTTCAGAAATGAAAGAAAATGCAGGCATGACCTCCCTTGGGACGCGTTTCCGCCTGGCACAAAAGGCGTTTGCACACACAGCCGCCTATGACCGCGCCATTGCCGAGTTTTTGGGTTCCCAATCGTTTGACAATGTAAATGCCTGCTATAACGAATAATTTTCCAATCATGAATCATGAATGTAGGGTGGGTGCAGCGAAGCGAAACCCACCTTATTCACTGACTACGTTCACGTTCACATGCATGTGCATGTGCATCGACTGCTGACTCACACAACAAGGAGATAAACATGGCTGAAGACCTTAAAAATATGTACAAAACCATTGTTCACGATCATTTTTCCCCCCAGATGGAAATCACTTTTGCGGACGGGGACAGACGGCAGACGCTTTTTTATGAAAAAGTTGTCTGGACCATTGATGAGGTTCAGAAGGGCCTGAGATACGGTGAAAACCCGGGACAGGAGGCTGCTCTTTACAAGCTGGCAAACGGGAATCTGGTCCTTGGGGAAACCGAAACCATACAGCCGGGTCAGTATCTGGCTTCGGATATCGAACTGTTGCAGTCCGGCAAGCATCCCGGAAAGACCAATCTGACCGATGCGGACAACTCTCTGAATATCCTCAGATATTTTACAGACAAACCCACTGTGGTCATTGTCAAGCATAACAATCCCTGCGGGGTTGCCCGGTCTGAATCCCTTTGTGATGCATATCAGAAAGCTTATATGGCGGACAGGGTCGCTGCCTTCGGGGGTTGTATTGCTGTGAACAGGCCCGTTGACAAAGCAACTGCCGAGGCTGTTTCCAATCAGTATGCCGAAGTTGTGGTCGCACCGGATTTTGAAGAGGGTGCAATGGACATTCTTGCAAGGCGGAAAAACCTGCGCGTGATTCAGATCGGCAATATCGGACGGCTGCATGATTTTGTGGGAAAAAGGTTTGTGGAATTCAAAAGCCTGACTGACGGAGGGCTTATTGCCCAGTGGTCTTTTGTGCCGGCAGCCCGGTCAAAAGAGGACCTTGCCCTTGCAGAAACTGAATACAAGGGAAAAGAATACAGGATCCGCCGGGACCCGACTCAGCAGGAATATGATGACATGCTCTTTGGCTGGCTGGTGGAGTCCGGGATCACGTCAAATTCTGTGATTTATGTCAAAAATCAGGTCACCGTGGGCATCGGAACCGGTGAACAGGATCGGGTCGGGGTGGCCGAGATTGCAAGGGACAAGGCATATCGGAAACTTGCAGACCGTTACTGTTTTGAAGCATACAGCACATCATACAATGACCTGGAAGATCAGGATAAAAAAGCGGAGATTGATCAGCGGGTCGCGGATGAAAAAGGCGGCCTGATCGGAGCCTCAATGGTCAGTGATGCTTTCTTTCCGTTCAGAGACGGCGTGGATGTGGGCATCCGGGAGGGGATTACGTCCGTGATTCAGCCAGGCGGATCCGGGAATGATTATCAGTCCATTGAAGCATGCAACGACGCAGATGTCACGATGGTTTATACCGGGCAGCGGAGTTTCAAGCATTAAAAGAAACCCGGTTTATTTCCGGAGTGCAAAAATTAAGCGAAGCGTTTTTTTGCAAACATTCCGGAGTGCAA
>JAOZLU010000439.1:0-1626 GCA_029934695.1 Desulfobacterales bacterium
CCTTGACAAACGCACAAACGAAATCATTACATATAATTGGATTTACAGAGGAGGAATAATGAAAATATTGCTACAAAAAATCAGAATATTGCCAAAAGCAACAATGAATGCTCAGGGATTCACACTGATTGAACTGATGGTTGTCATTGTGATATTGGGAATCCTTGCGACATTTGTCACACTAAACCTGCGTGATGTTCCGGATGAAGCAAAGCAGACAAAGGCAATGGTGGATATAAAAACTCTGGAAGCTGCTTTGGAAATGTACAGGCTTCATAACGGCATGTATCCGGGTACAGAGCAGGGATTGCAGGCCCTGGTTGAGCCTCCCTCATCAGGAACTCTTCCGAAAAAATACAAAGAAGGTGGCTATCTTGGAAAGAGCACAGTCCCGACAGACCCTTGGGGAAACGATTTTATTTATCTTTCCCCCGGGGTTCATGGCAGATTCGATATCATCTCTTATGGTGCCGATGGTGTGCCGGAAGGCGACGGCTTTAACAGTGATATTAACAGTTGGGAAATCGAGTAGGAACTGAGGGATGCTGAATTCAAATCAAAAAAACGGTTTCACACTTATTGAACTTGTTGTTGTGATGTTCCTGTTCGGCATCATGCTCTCTTTCACTATTCCCCGATTTCAGGATGCCATTGAAACAGATAAGACAAACAAATTTTCACGCTGGCTGATGCTGAAAGGGCAGGCTCTCAAAGAAAGCGCACTCAGAGGTAAGACACGCTACACCCTGCACATCGGAATGGATAGCGGAACACTGTGGGTAAGCAATGAATCCATGACAGAGGAAGCGATTCTGGAATTGGAAGAAAACGGATATAAGCTCCCTGAAGATTTAAGGGTGCTTGATGTTGAATATCCTGAAAAGGGAATCGTTTCAATGGGAAGGGCAGATATCTGCTTTTATAAAAACGGCTATTCTGACAAGGTCCTGATTCATATTGAAGACGATGACGGTAATCAGCGGACATTCCTTATCGAGCCATTTCTGTCAAAGATAAAACGGTATGAAGAATATGTGGGATTTGAAGGTTAAGGACCGCCAGTTTCCAGTTTCCAGTTTCCAGTTTCGGCAGCATGGCTTCACACTGCTTGAAGTTATGATGGCCATTTCCATCATGGCCATCGTCCTTATTGCTGTTTACAGAATGCATACCCAGACCATTTCCATGAGCAATGCCGCAAGATTTCATACAACCGCTCCGTTGCTGGCACAGGGTAAAATAGCGGAACTGGGAATAAAATCTTCAACTGAACTGGGAGGTGATTCGGGAAATTTTGGTGATGAATTTCCAGGTTACAGTTGGAGTGTTTCCGTGGAAGATGTCGAGTCGGAGGTGCTTGGGAATTTGGCTAAAAATCTGAAAAAAATTGACGTAACCGTAAACTTTAACGATGATGAGTTCGTCTATGGCTTCAGAACGTACAAACTCATAGAAGAAGAATGAAAAAAGTTGAAAGTTGAAAGTGAAAGTGAAAAAAGAAAAGTATGTCCGTAAAGCTACAAGCCGGTGTCAAAAGTCCAAGCCGGACGGGATTGCAAATCCCGTCCGGCATGGCAGGTAAGCCTGAAACATTACGGACGGGATTGCAAATCCCGTCCGGCATGG
>JAOZLU010000439.1:1726-3831 GCA_029934695.1 Desulfobacterales bacterium
GGATTGCAAATCCCGTCCGGCATGGTGAGTAAAGTTATGAAAAGAAAGAAAGCATCTTCGGGTTTTACCCTGCTTGAAATTTTGATAGCAATTTTTATTTTCAGCATCATTGTCACAACGATTTTCGGTTCATTCACTTCGGTATTTTCCAATGCTGAGACCATCAGCAAAGGCATTGGGTCTTATGAAATGGGAAAAAACTGTCTTAACCGAATGATTTTTGACCTTAAATCAATGCATGTATCACCTGATGCTGAATATGCCCGTCCGAGTTTAAATGATACGCCAGACCCTTACCGCGTTGTGGGCGACACCAGTTATGCGGGAACTGCCAGCTTTTCAAGGCTCAGATTCACCTCTCTTTCACATGTGTCCCTTGAAAAAAGCACACGGGACGGAATAGCGGAAATTGTCTATTACGTTCAAAGTCAGGATGATGAACAGTATGTGCTGAGGCGTGCAGACAGTCTGTATCCCTATAAACGGTTTGATGGAAAAAATTTTGAGGAACAATTCGCTGACCCCGCGTTGTGTGAGGGTGTTAAATCTCTGATATTCATATATTATGACGAAGAGGGAACGGAATATGACTATTGGGACTCAGAATCTTCAGAATTCAAGTATGCAACCCCCAGCGCAATAAAAATAAAACTTGAATTCGGAGACGATTATTCTTCTCTTTTTTTTGAAACTATGGTAGATCTGCCGATTTACAGAATGGCAGTGACTTGAAAGTTGAAAGTACGTCTGTAAACCGATGAAATGATTGCATATCAGATACTGTGCAAAAAAATACAGGTGCCAATAATTTCAAGACGTTGGGAGATATTATGACTGCTGGGTTATTCCTGAAAAATCGTCGGGGAATGGCACTGCTCCTTACGATAGCAGTTACCACGGTGCTGATTACGGCAACGATGGAACTGAACAGGAGGGTGCGGGCAACTGTTGTTGCCACTGCCACCACCCGGGACCGGCTGACGCTTTCGCATATTGCATCATCCGGCATCAATGTGGCAATGGCAATGCTTGTAAAAGATAAAATGTCAGATCCGCCATCAGGTTTGGACTCTGTGCAGGAGGAATGGGCTGACCCTGAAAAAATAAGTGAACTGCTTCAGGAGATTCCTTTTGACGAGGGAAGCGTCACATTCAAAATCACTGATGAGCTGGGCAGGATTCAGGTCAACGCCCTTATTGACAAATTCCCCGGAGGCCATAAATTTAATGAATCTCAATACAGTATATGGGATAATATTCTCAGGCCCATTGTCTCAAAAGATGAAAAAACGGATATAAACGCCACAACCGACATCATAAACGCCATGAAAGACTGGATGGATTCAGGGGATGATGATGCCATCACAGGATTTAACGGCGCAGAATCGGAATATTACGAGGGTCTTGATCCGCCCTATTCATGCAGAAACGGCCCGATCTCTCATCCGAGCGAACTTTTTATGATAAAAGGAATTACACCGGAACTTTTCCACGGTGTCGGAGAGGAGGCATCCGGAGTTTTCGATTATATAACGACTTACGGCATGGCATCCACAAAAAACAGAAAAACGAGAAAAAACAAAACCTTCAAATATGAGGGGAAAATAAACATCAACACAGCATCCCTCCCGGTGCTGAAAGCAATTGTGGGGCCGGACAACGAAGAATGCGCCCAGGCAATCGTTGACTATCGTGAAGAACAGGAAGAAGGTTCAGATGAAAAAATTTATGTGAACAGACTTCCTTCAGGAATCACCTGGTATAAAAATGTTCCCGGGTGCGATGATGTGAATCTTAAAAGCGACATCCTCACAGGTTCAAGCGATATTTTTCGGATCGAATCTGCCGCAACGCTGTATGACACGAAGAAGACCCTGACTGTTGTGGTAAAGCGGGAAAAACACAAAAAAACAAGAAAGTGGAAATGCAGGATCCTGAGCTGGCAGACCAAATAGACTCCAAAAAAATGTAGGGTGGGTGGAGCGAAGCGGAACCCACCATTTCCGAATAAAGGTGGGTTCCGGCTTCCCGCATAAAGGTGGGTTCCCGAATAAAGGTGGGTTCCCGAATAAAGGTGGGTTCCCGAATAAAGGTGGGTTCCCGAA
>JAOZLU010000439.1:3931-6090 GCA_029934695.1 Desulfobacterales bacterium
TACATCCGAGTATTACATCCGGGTATTTTATTTTTTGGGAAAGCCCCTCAAGTTTAGCTGAATATTATTATGAGCAGAAAAGTTCTGGGCCTCGACATTCGACATGATGCCATCGCCGCGGTTCTGGTAAAAAGCGGCATCAAGGGAAACTGGGTTGAAAGCTGTATGTATGTCCCGCTATCAGATCAGAACCTGTTCCCGCCTTCTGACGATGGGGAAGAGGCTGAAAACCCTTTGATCCCTGCGCTGGAAATGATTGCAGAGAAGATGGATACAGACGGCTCTGTGTATGTTGCCTCGTTTCCAGGGGAACAGATATCCTACAGGAATATTCAGATTCCATTTAAAGATCAAAAAAAGATCAGGCAGATACTTCCTTTTGAGCTTGAACCGACGCTCCCGCTTCCTGTGGAAGATATAATCATAGATTTTCACGCCATATCTGATCTTATAAAGGCACCCGGTTCCAGGGATCATACTGATATTATTGTGGCGGCTGTTGAAAAGCCCGGACTGAAATTGTATCTGGACACGCTCACATCGCTTGAGATGGAGCCTGAGATGATGATCGCCGGCGGATATGCGGCAGCACTTTGCCTGACCAAATTTGCAAATATTCCTGAAAACTGTCTTTTTATGGACATTGATAATGATAAATGCTCTGTGTTTATTATTATTTCAGGACAGATATGCCTTATCCGCTCCTTTCCCATCAGTTCAAACGCAGGGAGGACCCAATCCCTCTGCAATGATATCCAGCGCACACTTGCTGCATTTGAAGAAATTTTCTGTCTGGATTTTCAGCCGGATGAAATACATGTCACCGGATACGGTGTGGACAATTTTGCCGGCTTTGAACAGGATGCGGAACGAATTCTGGGCATCCCCGTAAGGCGGACAGACATTGTTCGGGATACAGGCGCTACCATAAAAAAACACCCGACAACCATCGGGAAAACGTCTGCCCAACTGGACAATGCCTACGCTCTTGCACTGCTTGAAACAGAAGGGATGACCGGCTTAAATTTTCGCAAAGGATCATTTGCCCCGAGACAGCACTGGGCTGAACACAAAAGCAGTTTTATCAAGACAGGCATCCTTGCTGTGCTGCTTTTTGTATCTGTATTTTCAACTGTCATCATTGATTCATATTCCAAGGAAAAAAAGCTGGAAACCCTGAATAATCAGATCACGACTATTTTCAAGTCAACATTCCCGGATGTCAAGAGAATCGTTGACCCGTTGCATCAGATGCGGATCGCAATGGAAGAAGTAAAAAAAGGGGATATCTTCCCGGAAGAAACAGAAAAAAACATACGGGCTGTTGATATACTCAGTGAGATCAGCAGGCATATTCCCAAGGAAGTTGACGTTGAGCTTACAAGGCTTCTTATCAGTTCGGAAAACATGCAGATTTCAGGAAACACAGATACCTACAATTCTGTGGATGAGATAAAAAATCAACTTGAGAAGACAGAACTTTTCAAAGAAGTGACAATCACTTCTTCCAATATTGAAAAACGTACCAGTCGTGTACGGTTTAAGCTGAAAGTTCAATTGTAGTTGTATGTTGTATGTTTGATGTTTGAGGGATGAGGGACTATTAAAATGAAATTAAGCAGACGTGAAAAATATGCTGTTTTTGCAACATCAGCTCTTGTATGCCTGTTTGTTGTATTTCAGTTTATCGTGTTGCCGCATAAGGAAAAGAGGGATCAGCTTGAGAGAGTTTTAAAGGCAAAAAACAAAACGCTTGAAGAGATGGTCGTCCTCAAATCCGAGTATGAGGCCCTCACCACAAGGGCTGAACAGTCAAAAATACGTTTTTCCAAGAGAAAAAGAGGATTTACCCTTTTTTCCTTCCTTGACAGGCTGGCAGGTGAGGCAGGGATAAAAGAGAATATTGCGTATATGAAGCCTTCAAAATCCGATCATAAAGACAGCCAATACAAGCTCTCTGTGGTGGAAATGAAGCTTCAGGGAATTAATTTAAAGCAACTGACCCCCTATCTGCATAAGATAGAAACATCAAAAAACAGCGTGTTTATCAAAAGAATATCCATTAAGAAAAAGGGTAAGGGGCAGGGGTTTATAGACGCTGTTTTACAGGTTGAGACGATTGAAATTTGATGGGTGTTTGATGTTTGATGTTTGATGTT
>JAOZLU010000440.1 GCA_029934695.1 Desulfobacterales bacterium
TGTTTGATGTTTGATGTTTGATGTTCGATGTTCGATGTTCGATGTTTGATGTTTGTTGTTTGATGTTTGTTGTTTGATGTTTGATGTTTCTGAAACGATTTGAAAAATCGTTTTACGCAGCCCGGACGATCTGCTGAACCGGCTTTTTACCTTTTGCAAAGTTTCATTGTATCCAAATTGAATGCGCTTTTTGTCCCACCAGAATACTCCCTCCACCCCATTGACTTATTAAGCTTTTCACTTTATTAAATAAGGAAATCAGGCACCCGAACATATATCTATTTTCAGATATTGGATTTCCTGAAAAATCATTCCCCTCCCGCGGGATTGCCAAATCCGTCGGAAATGCCCGATACTTTGAACTTTCCACTGTGAAAAGGAGAGGCCATTATGAAACGTGATTTAACAAAAACAGTTGTATCATTATTTGTTCTTGCAGCCTTTATGACATTGGGGGCAAACTCATATAATCGCTATGATACTTACTTAATAAGTAAAGAAAAAGATAAGGTGAAAGACAGCCTGAAAGAGTTTAAATCAGATACCCATCTAATCTTAATTTCTGTTGATTCTTGTTACTTTAAACTGAAATCTCTTCTGGAACACAATGATTTAAGGGATAACAGTATAAGATTATTGGAAATGCGCCTGGAAGGCATGATAGATAAATATGACTCTCTGATCCGCTCCTTTAATAAAAGCGAGTCAAAGGCCCGATATTTCTTTAAGATACTTAAACGCAGGGCTAAAGAAAATAATACTGAAAAGTTCAGAAGAAAACTGTTGAGAAGAATAAAAAAGAAAGAAAAAAGCTTTGAAAAACAAATGAGGCGTACCAAACCGCTTCTGGAAGATATCAGAAAATCTATCCTGAAATTTGATGACATTGTGGGGTATTGTCAGATCAGCAAAGGACTCGACGGAGTTGACGACATCATTGAAGATGTTGTCAACACAATAGAAGAGGGAGAGGAGTTGCATTCTGAAATTAAAGAATATATAGACGAAGGTTTGAAAATCATCGGAAATATTGACTCAAGGAATTCTATATGTTCTTTCTTTAAATTCTGGTAGCGCAATTGCCCACCTCAAATCTCACCTATATGGTTGCTCAACTCGACAAATTCCCGCACTTCAAGCGTCTCGGCCCGCCGGGACGGATCTATGCCAGCATGTTTTAACACTTCGTGTGCTGTTCCGGGATCCATACGGAACTCACTGCCTGCCAATGCATTTCTGAGGGTTTTCCGTCTCTGACCAAAGGCCGCTTTGATCACCCTGAAAAGAAACGCCTCATCATCTGCCGGATATTCCGGCATTTCCTTAAATTGTATTTCAAGAACTTGGGAATCCACCCCGGGTTTTGGGAAAAAAACCGAAGCGCTGATATTTGCAAGCGTCTTTATCTCTGAACAATATCGGAGCATTACGGTGAGCCGGCCATAGTCCTTGCATCCGGGGGACGCGGCAATCCGTTGGGCAAGTTCCTTCTGAAACATCAGGATCGCCCGGGACGCGGCATTTCTGGACTGAACCAGTTGCACAAGCACCTGGGAGGAGATGTTGTAGGGAAGATTTCCCATAACCACCAATTTACGCCCTGCATTTTCTGCCAGTGCCTCAATATCAAATTTCAGAATATTTTCTTCTGTTAAAACAACATTTGAAAGGCTGTTTGCAAGCAGTTCTGTTTGCAGAAGACCAATTAGTTGGCGATCTTTTTCTACGGCATAGACCTTTTTTGCGATACGGGCCACAGGCATTGTCAGGGCACCCAGCCCGGCCCCGATTTCCAGAACAACATCTTCCGGCAGGATTCCGGAACGGGCTGCGATCATTTCCGCTGTTGACGGGTCAGATAAAAAATTCTGGCCCAGTTGCTTTTTGGGACGTAAATTCCATGCTGTAAGGAGTGTTCTGGGTGATGTCATATCAGAACAGCTAACATAAAAAATTTTTGTTTTCAAGATGAATTGTGAATAATGATGTTGGATGTTTGATTTTTCCCTCCCTTTAACTTGACTTTTGGTATGATTAATGGGTAAATTATCGCTTTGACAATGAAATCCGGAGTCCAAAAAGCTCGTCTGGGATTGACAAATCCCAGGCAACACCAAATAATCAGCCATTATCCAGGAAAGAGTATATTTATGAACGCAGATCACAATAATCCGGGCCTCAAAGAAGGCGACCATATTGACGACTATCGTATTAAAAAAGTGACACTGCTTGAACTGATCAATTCTTTTTTTTATGAGTTGGAGCATCTTCCCACAGGTGCCGCTCATGTCCATATCAGTAATGATGACAAAGAAAACACCTTTGGCGTGACATTTAAGACAGTTCCTTCAGATTCAAGCGGTGTCGCCCATATTTTGGAGCATACTGCCTTATGCGGCTCTGAAAAATTTCCCGTGCGTGATCCTTTCTTTTCGATGCTGAAAAGAAGCCTGAGCACTTTTATGAACGCTCTCACCGCATCGGACTGGACCATGTACCCGTTCTCCACGCAGAACAGAAAAGATTTTTACAACCTCATGGATGTCTATCTTGACGCTGCCTTTTTCCCCAATCTGGATAATCTCAGCTTCAAACAGGAAGGGCATCGCATGGAAATCGAAGATGAAAAGCTGGTTTACAAAGGCGTTGTTTACAATGAGATGAAGGGAGCCATGTCATCGCCGGATCAGGTGCTGGTCCGGTCTCTGATGAATGCCCTGTATCCTTCTACCACATACAGCAACAACTCAGGCGGTGATCCCGCGGTAATTCCGTCACTGACATATCACCAGCTCAAGGCGTTTCACAAACGGCATTACCATCCCAGCAACGCTTTTTTTTACACTTACGGAAACCTGCCTCTGAAAGATCATCTGGCGTTCATCCGCGACAAACTCTTTTCCCATACACCGGCTTGGGAACGCATTGACCCGAAAACCGATGTGCCTTGCCAGCCGCGGTGGGACAGCCCAAAAGAGGTGACATATCCGTATCCTCTTGACAAAAACGAAGATGCGTCAAAGAAATGCCAGGTTTGTGTGGCATGGCTCACCACAGATATCAGGGACCCTTTTGAAGTGCTGGCACTCGCCCTGCTGGAGCATATTCTTCTCGGAAATTCTGCATCCCCCTTGCGCAAGGCCCTGATTGATTCAGGTCTCGGGAGCACGCTTTCTGACGGAACCGGGTTTGACGCGGACAACCGGGACACGTTCTTTGGCTGCGGGCTTAAAGATGTCAGGGAGTCTGATGCTGCGGATATAGAGACGATTATCATTGACACGCTGAAAACTCTTGCGGATAAGGGCATTGACAGACAATTGATTGATTCAGCGATCCATCAGGCCGAGTTCCATCGCAAAGAGATCACAAATTCCCCATATCCTTATGGAATGAAGCTGCTGCTGTCCTTTGCCAGCACTTGGCTCCACCGGGGCGATCCGGCGAGAATACTCCGGTTTGATGACGATCTCAAACGCCTGAATGACGAACTGTCCAAAGGGCCTTTTTTTGAAAACCGGATAAAGACGTATTTTCTGGATAATCCTCATAAGGTGCTTTTCAAACTGGTTCCGGATCAAATGATGGAACAGAAGGAGAACGAGCTGGTCCGGGCGGAGCTTGACCGTATCCAGGCGGATATGCCTTTGTCTGAAATTGACAAAATAAAGGCAGACACGGAAGCTTTGGAGAAGCTCCAAGAAAGTGCGGAGAATATTTCCGTGCTCCCCACTCTGGAACTCGGAGATATTCCGCCCTCGGTTCAGAGCGTGCCTGAGATCCGGACCCCGGAATTTGAAGGAGCGGCTTCCGGTTTCCAGTTCCCAATTTCCGTTTATCAGCAGCCCACGTCAGATATTTTTTATTTTTCTGCGGCTGCCGGAGTCGGAACATTGGAGAAGCATCTGTTCCCCCTGGTGCCGTTCTTCTGCTACGCTTTTCCAAAGGTTGGCACAGCCCGCCGGGACTACGCTGAAATGGTCCGGCTGATTGACGCATATACCGGCGGTGTCGGCATCTCGGCCAGCTCCCGTACCGGGTTCGGAGGAAAAGGCGACTGTCTTCCCTTTGTCTCATTTAACGGGAAATGCCTTGTGCGAAATCAGGATAAACTGTTTGATATTATGGAAGAAATCCTTTGCGAGTTCAGTTTTTCCGATCTGGACCGCCTGAAAAATCTTCTTTCCGAGTACCGGGCAGGACTGGAATCCGCAGTCTTGCATAATGGTCACGGACTGGCGATTTCTCTTGCGTCAAGGAATTTTTCAATAACCCGTGCTATCGGGGAAACATGGGGCGGAATTTACCAGTTGCAGACAATCAAGAACCTCACCGACAACCTTACAGATGATGCGATGACATCTCTTGCAGAGGATTTGACGTCTGTGGGCAAAAACCTTTCCCTCAGAGACAATTTCAAGGCTGCGCTGGTCGGTGAGGAAAATGCTTTGGCATCGGCGTTTTCTTCCGCAACATCCTTGCAGAACAAGTTTCATGGGGGAAAATCTCACGGATTTCTGCCTCCGGAAATGGACCTGAGCGACGAGGTTCCCAGAGAAGGATGGAGCACCTCTTCTGCTGTGTCGTTTGTGGCCCGCGCATTCAAAACCGTTCGCCTGGAGCATGAAGACTCCCCTGTCTTGACGGTCATTGGAAAATTGCTCCGCTCCCTGTATCTGCATCGGGAGATTCGTGAAAAAGGAGGAGCTTACGGTGTCATGTCAGTATATAATGCTGAAGATGGTCAGTTCTGCTTCGGGTCTTACCGTGATCCTCATATTGTTTCCACGCTGGACACGTATGAGAATGCGTCAGCTTTCATAAGGTCCGGGAAATACAGCAGCGAAGATATCAAAGAGGCAATTCTGCAAATATGCTCCGACATTGACAAACCTGACTCTCCGGGTCATGCTGCGATAAAAGCGTTTTACAGGAAGATCATTTCGCTGCCGGATGAAACCCGGAAGCGTTTCAAAGAGCGGCTTCTTGCAGTGACTCGCGACCAGGTTATGGATGTGGCGGAAAAATATTTTGCTCAGAACAGAGAAAAACAGGCCGTTGCAGTCATTTCAAGCGAGGATAAGCTGAAAAGTGCGAATGAAAAAATGCCGGAGAACCCCCTGAGCCTTCACAGGATTTAGGCTGAAAATTGGAAACTCAGTACGAAAATGACCCCCCGGGAGCATCAAATAAACGCCCGGTTCGGCCCGTCACGTTCGGTACGGATTGGCCGGGGGATTTGCCAATCCTCTGGGAGCGTTAAAAAAAGCCTTGAGGATTTGCCAATCCCAGAGAGCATCTGAAAAGCCACATAGGCATAATATTTGTAACGCTCGGTTCGGATTGGTAAATCCGAACCAAATTAAAGAGGAGGGGAGAAAAATGGCATTTGCACTAAAAAGAATGGAGAGTGTTGAACTGATCAACTTGGAACGTCTGGCTTACATTCTGAAAAGTCTCACCTCTCCTGAAATTGAGACGCTGGAAATTCTCGTGGATGAAGACGCATATCAGACCATCAGCCATTCCTTAAAGGAAGCGGATGCAGGCGAAAGGATACCCATTGATGAGTGGTAAAAGAAAATATCAGATATTCATGGCGCCTTCCGCACATAAGAAGTATAAAAAATTTCATCCGGCTTTGAAAGGTAAGGTAAAAGAGGAAGCGGAGAAGCTGGCAGAAGCCCCGTATCTTTGTGGGGAGTTGAAGGGACATCTTAAAGGCATAAGGTCCTGCCATTTCGAGTTTGACAAAGTCCAATATCGGATTGCTTACAGGATTCTTGAGGACGAAAAGGAGATTGAAATTGTTTTGATAAAGTCCAGAGAGAATTTTTATCAAATTTTAAGACGGCTCATAAAATGAATCCGCATGAGAATTCCGAGTTGGGCAGGGGAGCCTTGGGTGTCTGGGATTTAGCAATCCCAGGCGAGCATTTCCGATCTGCTCAAACTGGATAATCAAGCATCAAACATCAAACATCAAGCATCGAACATCAAACATCAAACATCAAACATCAAGCATCGAACATCAAGCATCAAACATCAAACATCAAACATCAAACATCAAACATCAA
>JAOZLU010000441.1 GCA_029934695.1 Desulfobacterales bacterium
TACGCCAAGGCCCTTCCCCATGTGGTGATGGTGGAAAACAATCTGTTCACCTGCTCCACGGACACCCAGGTCCTCATCGCTGAAAAGATTCGGGAGCATGATCTGAACCGGATCGTGATCGCGGCCTGTACGCCCAGAACCCATGAGCCGCTGTTCCAGGATACCCTCAGAGACGCGGGCCTGAATCCCTATCTGTTTGAGATGGCCAACATCCGAAACCACAATTCCTGGGTGCATCAGAAGGAACCTGAGAAGGCCACGGAAAAGGCCAAGACCCAGGTTCGCATGGCCGTGACAAAGGCGGTCAGAAACGCTCCTCTGGATCGCCTGAGCGTGGATGTGGTGCAGAAAGCCCTGGTCATTGGCGGCGGACTCGCGGGAATGACCTCTGCCCTGGGCCTGGCCCATCAGGGATACGACACCGTGCTGGTGGAGAAGTCCGAGCGTCTGGGCGGCAACGCGTGGAACCTTTTGGACACCTGGAAAGGCGAGGACATCCGGGCAAGGCTCACGGAACTGATCGGGCAGGTGGAAAACACGGACAGGATAAGCGTGCTGAAAAACAGCCGTCTGATCTCCTGCACCGGATCAGTGGGCAATTTTTCCAGCAAGGTCGAGATGGACGGGGAAATTCGGGAGATTTCCTATGGTGCTGCGGTTCTGGCAACGGGCGGAAAGGAATCCCGGCCGGAGGCCTATCTGTACGGCGAGGATGAGCGGGTCATGACCCAGCTTGAGTTTGATGCACTGATCCGGGGGAAATCCTCGGACTTGGCAAAATCAGACACTGCGGTCTTTATCCAGTGCGTGGGATCCCGTGATGAGAAACGCCTCTATTGCAGCCGGCTTTGCTGTACCCATTCTGTGCAGAACGCGGTTCGGCTCAAGGAGATGAACCCGGGTATGAACGTGTTCATCCTGAACCGGGATATCCGAACCTACGGAGAGCGGGAAGACCTTTACCAAAAGGCCCGTAAGCTGGGCGTCATCTTTGTCAAATATTATCGGGACAGCAAGCCGGTGGTGTTCATGTCCGGGGATGATCTGGTGGTCAGCGTGTTTGATCCCATTCTCCAGCGACAGATGGAGATCACCACGGATCATCTGATCCTGGCCTCGGCCATTGTTCCCAATGACACCCATGATCTTGTGGAGATGTATAAGTGCGGGACCAACGAGGATGGCTTTCTGAATGAGGCCCATCCCAAGCTGCGGCCTGTGGACATGTCCGTGGACGGGCTGTTTGTCGCGGGTATGTGCAACTATCCCAAGCCCGTTGATGAGGCCATTGTCCAGGCAAAGGCAGCGGTTTCCCGTGCAGGCGTGATTCTGGCCCAGAAGACCATGCACCTAGACGCGATCAAGTCTTATGTCACGGAGAACTGCGATGGCTGTGCGCTGTGTCTGGATGTCTGTCCCTACATGGCGATCAAGCTTGAAAGCTATGAAAAGGATGGCATCACGCACAAGCGGATCATCACGGACAGCGCGCTGTGCAAGGGTTGCGGATTGTGCGCAGCGACCTGTCCCAAGGGCGGCGTGTTTGTCCACGGATTCACAGAGGATCAGCTCAGAGCGCAGGTGGATGCGATATTGGAAGCGGCAGCATAAAAGATCAGAACCCGGAGTGCAAAGCTTTGCTTTGTGAGTAAGGTACAAATCAGAGCTTTGCACTCCTAAGAATATAAGGAGCAAATCATATGTCTGAAAATTTTGAACCGGTCATTGTCGGCTTTCTGTGCAACTGGTGCGCGTATGCCGGGGGTGATCTCGCGGGGGTGTCCCGCATGCAGTATCCGCCCAACATGCGGGCCATCCGGGTGATGTGCTCGGGCATGGTGCATCCTGATCTGGTGGTGGATGCCCTGGCAAAAGGCGCGGATGGCGTCATTGTCATGGGCTGACACTTGGGAGAATGTCATTACCTGGATGGTAATCACAAAGCACTGGCCCGTGGCCAGGCCATTAAGATCGCCCTGGACGCGCACGGAATTGACGCGGAACGTTTCGCAATTGAATGGGTCTCTTCAGCAGAGGCCTCCCGGTTTGCGGAGGTCGTCACCGCTTTCACGGAAAAAATAAAGGGCTTAGGCCCAAATCCCTTGCAGGAAACAAAGGCAGCAATCGCCTGAAAAGGAGCATAATGATGAAGACGTTTTTCAATCTGGTTCAGGAAGTCCAAAAACCCGGTCTTTGCCATCATTGCGGGGGATGCCTCACGTTCTGCACAGCCATCAATTTTGGTGCGCTTGAGGCGGATGAGGACGGAAGACCGCGATACAAAGATATTGAGAAATGTATTGAATGCGGCATTTGCTACGAAATCTGCCCGGAGATCGGCAGTCTTGACGAGGAAATGAAACGCAATATCGCGTGGAGCACCCCTATGGGGCGGATTATCGAAACCACGGTGGCCCGGGCCACGGATGAGAAGGTTCGGGAAGTTGCCACGGACGGCGGGGTGATCACCGCGCTGCTGCTGCATCTGTTCGACATCGGACGCATTGACGGCGCGATTGTCACCAAGCAGACAGGGCTGTTTCTTAGGGAACCCTGTCTCGCAACCACCAAAGAACAGATTTTGGAATCCGCGGGCTTTCACTTTGACGCGTCCCACGGCATGGCACTGTTTTCCGACGCATATTCCACTTATTCTCCGTCCATTGTGGAGCTTGAGGACCTGGCCAAACAGGGCCTGCACCGGGTGGCCTTTGTGGGCACACCCTGTCAGATCAAGGCCATGCGGAAAATGGAGACTCTGGGCATTGTGCCATCCGAGTCCGTTAAGTATCATTTCGGCCTGTTCTGTTCCGGGAACTTCGAGTTCGGACCGGAACAGCGAAAGAAGCTGGAGGAAATCGGCGGCTTTCAGTGGGCAGACGTGGATCACATCAATGTCAAGGGCACGCTTCAGATTCATCTGAAAAATGGCAAAGCCAAGTTCATCCCTCTGGACAAACTGGCGTTCATGCGTCGGTATGCCTGCCGCTATTGCGAGGACTATTCAGCGGAATACGCGGACATCTCATTTGGCGGTATCGGATCGCCCGAGGGCTGGACCACGGTGATCACCCGGACCCCGGTGGGCCGGGCGGTTTTTGCGGATGCCAAGGACGCGGATATCCAGGAATACACCTACAAGGATAATCCCAAGTTTGCCACCGAGGCCCTTCACAAACTCACGCAATGGTCAGAGATGAAAAAAGAGGCGGCCAGGGAACACCATGATGAACTGGGCACCAAAACCGTGAGCGTGAAGGAATTTCATTAGAGAGGAGGAAGGTGATATGACAGTCAGAGTAGCTTCGGAATGGCTCAATTCGTGTTCAGGCTGTGAAATTTCCATCATTGATCTGGGGGAACGGCTGCTGGATCTCCTGAAGCTGGTGGACTTTGTCCACATTCCCGCGCTCATGGACAGCAAATATCTGGGGCAGAAAGGGGACGGGAAACATATTTCGCTCCCCGATGCCGATGTGGGCCTGATCAGCGGCGGCATTCGCAATGCAGAACACCTTGAAGTGGCTGAGGAGATGCGTAAGAAATGCAAGATCATCATTGCGCTGGGAACCTGTGCCACACATGGCGGGATTCCCGCTTTGTGTAATTCCTATTCCAACAATGAGATTTTGGAGCGGTATTATTCCACGGAGACCACGGACAAGCCAGACGCGTTTCCCAGTGAGGGTCTGCCCGAGCTTGAGGAGAGGTGTTTCGCGCTGGACGAGAAGATAAATGTGGATCTGCATCTTCCCGGATGCCCGCCCCACCCGGATCAGATTTTCTCGGCATTGGTCGCACTGCTGGAGGGCAAACCGCCCGTGCTGCCAAGTAAGAGTGTCTGTGACACCTGCCCCACCATCCGGGAGGGAAAGGGCCAGTTGAAAAAACTGCGGAGATTCCTTCAGGAGCCTGTTTGCAATCCTGATGAACCCCTGGATCAGATGCGCTGTCTGCTGGAGCAGGGCGTGCTGTGCATGGGCCCGGTGACCAAGGCCGGATGCGGCGGTGATCAGCGGATCCCCCGATGCATCTCGGCCAGAGTGCCCTGTCGCGGGTGTTACGGCCCGGTCCGGCAGGATGGGAATCAGATGACGGATATGCTCAACGCGCTGGCATCCAATGGCGTGGATGTGGATTCGCTGTCAGAATATCCCTCATTGCTGCGGTTTTCAGGGGCGCACGGCCGTTTGCGTCCCCCAAGAAAGGAGGCATGAAATGGGACAGGTGATTAATATCGCACCCATCACACGGATTGAGGGTCATGCCTCAATCCATATAAAACTGAATGATGACGGAGGCGTGGAGGATTCCAAAGTCCAGATGCTCTCGCTTCGCGGATTTGAGAAATTCGTGGAGGGCAAGCCCGCGGAAGAACTGCCCCGGATCGTGAACCGCATCTGCGGGATCTGTCCCTGGCACCACCATCTCGCGTCCAACAAGGCTGTGGATGCATGTTTCGGCGTGACACCGCCCCCTGCGGGACACAAGTTGCGGGAGCTGATGCAGACCATTGCCCATGCGGAGGACAAGCTGCTGCATTTCTTCTTCCTGGCCGCTGCGGATTTCGTGATCGGCCCGGACAGTGATTACGCGGCCCGGAACGTGATCGGCATTGCCAAGGCCAATCCCGAGCTGGCCACCAAAGTGGTGAAGATGCGGCAAAAAGCCAAAATGGTTCTGGAGAAGTTCGCGGGCAAGGCCATTCATCCGGTTGCGGGCGTAACGGGCGGGTTTGCAAAGCCCATGTCTGAGGCGGATCGCAAGAGCATTCTTGGGGAAATGCAGGAAATACTCGACTTTGCCCTGTTCACCATGGACTTTGCCAAGACCCAGGTGTTTCCACCCTATCTGGATACGATCCAGACTCTGGGCGTGATCAACACCGGGTTCATCGGAACCGTGGATGACGAGGGCGCGCTAAACCTGTACGATGGCAAGCTCCGCATCATGAAATCCGACGGAACGTACACGGATTTTGAATACGCGGAATATGCCGATTTCATTGGCGAGCATGTGGAGCCATATACCTATGGGAAATTCCCCTATGCTAAATTCTGGAACGAAGGCTTTTCCATGGATTTGGACAATCCCAAAGGCATTTACCGGGCCAATTGTCTGGCACGGATCAATGTTGCGGATAAAATCTCCACGCCCAGAGCGCAGGCCGAGTTGGAGGAATTTCGGGAGAAATTCGGACGTCCCGCACAGGCCACCCTGCTGTATCACTGGGCACGGCTGATTGAGGAGGTGTACGCGTGCGAACACGCCATTGATCTGCTGAACGATCCTGAGATCACGGACACCAACATCCGTACCAGTGCTGAACCGAAGGCAGGCTGGGGCGTGGGATGTGTGGAAGCCCCCCGCGGAACCCTGATCCATGACTATTCCACAGATGAGAACGGTCTGATCACGCGGGCCAACATGATTGTGGGAACCACGCATAACATCGGCCCCATTAACATGAGTGTGAACCAGGCTGCAAAAATGCTGATCAGGGACGGCAAAGTGGACGAGGGCATTCTGAACCGCATTGAGATGGCGGTGCGCGCCTATGATCCATGAGTGTCCTGTGCAACCCATCGCCTGGACGGCGATAACGGCATTTCCATCACCATCACCGATGCAAAAAATGAGGTGGTGACGCAGTGGCCGGCGCGTCAGTAAGCAGCGGCTGAGAATTTTTTGATGGCCCGGCAGGAGACTGCCGGGCTTTTTTGTTTGGAATTCTGGGAATTGGGATTATACCATTTGTTTTTATTGAGTCAGTATTTATTTAGGAACAACTCTAATAATCATCTTGGCTTAGAAGAAGACTTGCAGAAGATTTGTGACAAAGAAGATGTTTCATTTGAGTTGTTTCAAAAATTGTTTGAAATTGAAAGAGATTATCAAAATATGGAAAGAAGATTTGGCATTTTTGAAAAGGGTTCGGGGATGTCCAGCATAATACTTTGACAGAATTAATCGAAGATTGTTATGAGCAAAGAAAATCTTCTGAAAAGAAATTTCCTGATTTCGATGAATTG
>JAOZLU010000442.1 GCA_029934695.1 Desulfobacterales bacterium
TACATTTTTTTTCAGATTATTAACATCAGAAAATTGATTTGGAAAAACCATCAGGGAGGACGAACAATGCATCAATTAAACATGCGGCAAATGCAGAGGAATCAGACGGGAAACATATCCGCCGTGAAAGTGGGGGGTGAACTTGGCAGGCGTATCCGTGACATGGGGCTTGTCCCGGGAACAGAAATCAAAATTCAGGGCCGGGCACCATTATATGATCCTGTGGCCCTGAGAGTGAGGGGATTCACACTGACATTGAGAAACAACGAAGCAGAGTATATTGAAGTGGAGGTATGAGATAATATGGAAATAGCAGTCGCTTTGGGTGGAAACCCGAATTCCGGTAAAACCACCCTTTTCAACTCGCTGACCGGCGCACGTCAGCATGTGGGAAATTATCCGGGTGTCACCGTTGACAAAAAAGAAGGTGTCTATTCTTATAATGGATACAAAATGCACATCACGGATCTCCCCGGGACATATTCGCTCACAGCGTATTCCGTGGAAGAAGTCGTTGCCAGAGATTTTCTGGTCAGTGAAAAGCCGGAGGTGACCATTGACATTGTGGACGCCTCCAATCTGGAACGGAATCTTTATCTCGCAGTTCAGATACTTGAGCTGGGCATTCCCGTCTGCATTGCACTGAATATGATTGACATGGCTGAAAAACGCGGGATAGAAATCAACACTGAAAAACTGTCAGTTCTTCTCGGAGTCCCTGTGATTCCCACTGTCGCCAGAACCGGTCAGGGGCAGAAGGAACTCATGGAGGCAGTTGCCCGGATTGCTCTGGAAAAGAACAGAAAAGAGCCTCTGAAAATATCTTACGGAGAAGAACTGGACCGGACAATTCTTGAAATGGAAAAACTCATCAGTGCCAGCGGATTTATGACAGACATCTATCCCCCGCGCTGGACAGCCATAAAATACCTGGAAAGTGATGAGCAGATTCTTTCAAAAGGAAAGGAGACAAATCCGCGGCTGGCCGCAAAACTGGAAAAAAAGGTGGAAAGCATAACTGAACATCTGCATACGACTCTGGACACCTATCCGGAAGCCATGATTGCGGACTATCGTTACGGCTACATCAGCTCTGTTCTGAAGCAGGGAGTCATCCGCGAAAAATATGACAAAAACAGGCTTCACGCGTCCGATAAGATTGACCAAATTCTGACCAACCGGTTTATGGGTCCCATCATCATGCTCCTCGTGCTGGCAGGACTTTATCAGTTCACATTCACTTACAGCGAGATTCCTGTGGGCTGGTTTGAGAGTTTTTTCGGCTGGCTGGGCAGCATGGCATACTCGAACCTGCCGGATGGTCTTCTCAGGTCTCTCATTGTTTCCGGAGTTATTGACGGAGTGGGCGGTGTCCTCGGATTTGTGCCGCTGATCATGTTCATGTTCCTCGGCATAGCGCTTCTCGAAGATTCCGGCTATCTCGCCAGGGTGGCGTTCATGCTGGACAGGGTGTTCATGATATTTGGGCTGCACGGCAGTTCGGTGATGGCATATATCGTATCCGGAGGCATTGCCGGCGGATGCGCGGTCCCCGGTGTCATGGCGACACGAACCCTCAGATCGCCGCGGGAACGTATGGCAACACTGCTCACAGCACCCTTCATGAACTGCGGCGCAAAACTGCCGGTGTTCGCGCTTCTGATTGCTGCATTCTTTGCAGAAAACGAAGCCATGATCATGCTCATCGTCACTCTTGTTGCCTGGAGCGGTGCGCTTGTGGTTGCAAAAATTCTGAGGCTCACGATCCTCAGGGGCGAATCCACACCTTTTGTCATGGAGCTTCCGCCTTACCGCATGCCCACGTTCAAAGGACTGATGATTCATACATGGGAAAGAACATGGCAGTATATTAAAAAGGCAGGAACTGTGATTCTGGGGATTTCTGTGATCCTCTGGGCAATGATGACCTTTCCCGGGCTGCCGGATTCGGAACAGCAGAAATTTGAGCAGCAGCGTGAAGCCGCCAGATCAGCGGTCTCATCTTCCGTGGTTGCGGAACTCGGAGGAGCTGACGATGAAGCTGAACTTTCTTCCCAGGCTTCGGCATTGAAAGAACATCTGACAGGTATCTCTTACAAAGAATCAGAAGCAGCATTAAGAAATTCCACGGCAGGACGCATCGGAACCGCTCTGGAAAGCGTGACAAAACTGGCCGGCTTTGACTGGCGCACCAATATTGCCCTGGTCGGCGGATTTGCCGCCAAAGAAATAGTGGTTTCCACTCTCGGCACGGCATATTCGCTCGGAGAAGTTGATCCTGAAGAAACCGGATCGCTTTCTGAAAGATTGGCGAACGCTCCCGGATGGAGTCCGCTGATGGCAATGAGCCTGATTGTCTTCACCATCTTTTATGCCCCATGTTTTGTCACAGTTGTATGCATTGTGAGAGAATCCGGGTCATGGAAATGGGGTGCGTTTTCCATGGCGTTCAATACGGTTCTGGCCTTTACGCTTGCTGTGCTTGTCTTTCAGATCGGCTCTTTAATCTGATCCGAACCGGATATGCTTGCGGGCATGCTTGCGCTTCAGGTATGCTTGCGGGGGATTGACAAATCCCCCGCATTTGGTTCGGGTATGCTTGCACTTCAGGTATGCTTGCGCCCGCTCTCCTGTTCGGATTTGCCAATCCGAACCGAGCATGAGCGTGAGTATGAGTATGAGCATGAGCATGAGCGCGGCGGAAACCGGACAGCCCCGGCCTGCCCATATCAAGGTGGACGAATTTGTAAGTTGTTGTAGGAGGAAAATATGCTGGAAAAAATATTTGTTTTTCTGATTGTGGCGATGGCAGTTGCGTATTTTGCAAGACACTTATGGAAACTGTTTAAAAATGATGAGAATGCCGGTGGGTGCGGGTGCGGATGTTCATCATGCAATATTGACGACTCGTGTCAGCAGGCACTGGAAATTAAGGAGCATGAAAAATGAAAAATCTGCCGGAAGTAAATGAGGATTTCACCGAACTCTATCAGATCTGTGGGTGATATGGATATGGATATTGCCCGGAAGGGTTGATACTTTCAAAAAATAAGGAGTGTTCCTTTTGCTGCCCGAAATTGTTAAACTTCACGAACTGATTGATATTGTTATTACGATTCTTGATGCGAGAGATCCCTACACACAAGAACACTCTTTCAGGGTTGCGGAATATTCGGAACTTATTTCCGAGAATATGGGATCAGACACAGATACGCACCAGCGGGTGCATATCGCAGCCCATCTCCATGATATTGGCAAAGTAGGTGTTTCAGACTACATCCTCAACAAACCGGGGAAGCTTGCGAAGGAAGAAATGAAAGAGATGCAGTCGCATTCCCGGATCGGTTACAATATTCTGAAGAGGATTCCCATGTTTCAGGAAATTTCGAGGATTGTTCTGCATCATCATGAACGCTTTGACGGAGGGGGGTATCCCAAAGGTCTCAGCGGAGAGGCCATTCCTTTTGAATCAAGGATTATTGCCGTTGCCGATGCGTTTGACGCCATGACCTCGGACCGGCCCTACAGAAAAGGAATGCCTGCCGAGGATGCCGCAGACGAGATCAGCCGTCATAGCGGTGCTCAGTTCTGTCCGTCTGTTGTCAGTCATTTCAGCAATATGCCACAATTTTCTCACAGCAATGCGCTCAGAACATTTCATGAGAATGCCCTCTTCTCATCCGTCGGGCATGAATATCTGATGCACTCAGAAATGGTGCATAACTGAGTTCAGGTTTCAGGGGCCAGTCATCTGAGCTGGTCCCGCGGGATTGCCAAATCCGGCAGTGATATGGGATTTCAGGTTTCAGGTGACTGCATTCATACAGCTTTTAACAAAAAAGATTGTCCGGAGTGCCAAACTGCAAGTTTGGCACTCCGGAGCGATAGACATTTTCTTAAAAAAAAGGAGACATATTCATGATGCAAGATCAAAACCAGGCAAACATTCCTTTATTTCTGAGGAACCCTGACCAAATAACATACCCGCCACACTCGGTTCGGATTGACAAATCCGAACTGCCTGCGGCCAAAGGACTCATAATGCCCGTCAGTCCGACACTACCATGGAACGGGGCACGGATACTAAGCGGAGCCGCCCATCTCAGGCATGTATGGGAGATTCATTCGCATTTCAAATGCCCTGTCGTCGGTGCATGCCTCAGTATTGAAGAACACAGGAGAATTCTCAGAAAGGCGGGACACAGGACAAAAGGATTGGCTCCCTATCAGCTTCACAGTGCCATTATGGGACACCTTCATGAGAAAAACCGTATTTCCTCAAAGGTGGAGAGGTATCTCAGACATAAATATCGGGACAGCGTATTCGGGCTTGCCTGCCTAAGAGAAGAAGCGTTCATGGAGGCATGGCACAAAGGCTTTCAGAGGGGCAGGACAGACAGCCTTCTCTATGTGGCAGCACTGAGGGATGATCTGTCTGAGAAAATGCTTGCAGAAATATTCGGTGAGATTCATATGCAGTCTCATGCCAATATAACTGAAATCATGAAATCAAGGCGCAGTCTTATCGTTCAGAAGGAGGCGAACCAAAAACTGGCAAAGCTTCTGAAACAGGAAAAAAAGCGGTCAGGCAGTCTTAAACAGAAAGTTTCGCTGATGAAATCCTCGTTAGACAAATCCCGCATCTTGATGGAAAAGTTGAAAAAAATTGCCATGCCTGAGAAAAAAACCGGTGCAGACAATGTGAAAGAGAACCGGAAACTCCGCGAAAGACTCAGAACTCTGGAAAATCAGAATGTGCAGCAGACAAAAGATCTCAGGTATCTGGAAAGGGAAAAGCGGAAACTTCAGATTGATCTGTTCGAGCTTCAGGCGACAAACCAGCAGCTTGCCGATGAGCTCCGGGATATTATCTCTCAGATTTCGGCAATTTCCGGATGCAATGACCGGCATTGTGATGAGACATGTCCGGATTTTTGTATTTGTGAAAAGCGGATTCTTATCGTGGGAGGGATCACTAAAATAAGGCATCTTTATCGGCACCTGATTGAATCCGCCGGAGGGGTGTTTGACTACCATGACGGCTACATGAGAAACGGAAAGCAGAATCTTGAGGCACAGGTCAGACGGTCTGATCTGATTCTCTGTCCGGTCAACTGTAACAGTCACGGAGCCTGCCACAAGGTGAAGAAGTTTTGCCGGAAGTATGACAAAACGGTCAGAATGCTTCCGAGTTCAAGCCTCAGTGCCATTTCAAACGCATTGCTTGAAGAGTGTCTGAGTGTCTGATAAGCACCTTGCCCATAAATTTTCAGGTATCCGCCGCTCTGAGCTTGAACTTAAACGTGAAGCTTAAAATGAACATTTATTTACGAGTACGTTCAAATTCAAGTTCTGAGGGCTTTCCTTTCTTTTCATAAGCCTGTTGGAAAAGCCGGATTTCTTTCCCATTCTTTTTATGAGAAATATCATGAGAAAAATCCGGTCATTCCTGAATTCAGTCTTATGCTCCTGTCTTTTTCCGCAACAGCAATCTGCTCTGTTTCCATTATTTCAATGATATCTGCTTTGCCTTACTTTCAGTCGGATTGTGCCCCCTACGGGGCGGGCTTCGGGCCTGTCGGTGCTACAAACATGTCGCCCCTACGGGGCTTGACGGGCTTCGGGCTGCCGGTGCTGCAAACATGTCGCCCCTACGGGGCTTGACGGGCTTCGGGCTGCCGGTGCTGCAAACATGTCGCCCCTACGGGGCTTGACGGGCTTCGGGCCTGTCGATGCTGCAAACATGTCGCCCCTACGGGGCTTGACGGGCTTCGGGCCTGCCGGTGCTGCAAATATGTCGGAGCTTCCCTTAAATCCGTTATAATCAGTATATTTTTTCCATTTTCAGCAGATATTTCTGATGGAGTTTGCAACCCGTCCGCAATGTTCAGCTAACCACAATTTGAAAAATTGTTCCACAAAAAAAATGATAAATGAATGATTCTAAAATTTTTATCCGTTTTTTCCAAACGAACATGCAACGCGGGTTTTATAATTTTCCAGAAATCTGG
>JAOZLU010000443.1 GCA_029934695.1 Desulfobacterales bacterium
GAAGCGTTTTGTTCGTCTGAACCGCAGATTCAGGCAGATTGCAATGATTTCGCAGACAGTCTTTCAGGCTTTCATCTGCGGAATCTTATGAATCTGTCTAATCAGCGGTTCAGAACCCTGATGAAAGGAGCGGCCCATGACATCGGTCCGCCGATGACATACGCACAGATAAATCCCGAAGGAACAGGCGGATCAGACGGAGTGCAAGAATGGATTTACCCTGATCTTGATTACTGCGGTGAAATTCTTGCTTTTTGTTAACCGCAGACGATATTATTGAATATATTTTGATTTACAGAGGAGAGATTAATTTGTCTGATCATAATTCAGTTCTGATTTACCTTGACACAAATATGTATTCACGCCCTTTTGATGACCAGACACGCCCGGATATTCGTGAAGAGGCCAATGCCTTTCTTGAAATCATCCGGGCGGTGAAAGCCGGTGCGCTGACCCTGCTGTGCTCAGACATTCTGATGTTTGAGGTGCATAATATCCTCAGCCATGCAAAGCGCATCAAGGTGGAGGATTATCTCAGATTATGCGCCGAACACATTGACACTTCCCGGGAAGTCTTAGAACTTGGCAGACAGACAGAGTCGGATTGCCGGATTCGGGCGCGTGATGCGTTGCATATTGCTTCGGCTGTCCTGGGAAAAGCACGATATTTCATATCCTGTGACAAAAGAGTGACACAGATGAGACAGGCCAGATGTTATCGCCGCCTGGGCAGAAGTTATCACAGGGAATATTTTTCCGTCATGAATCCGCTTCTTTTTGCGGAAAAACTGAGAAAAGGAGAATACAGATGAACACAGCGACAATCATGCCTGCCGAAACAGTTCCCATCATCCGGGAAGGCTGGGAGGTTCTGGTAAGACAACTGGGAATTCAGAAAGCGACCCGTTTTGTCATTCTGCTTGAACGGGGAAAGGGTGACACCATACAGGAAATAGAGCAATATTGGGGAAATGCGGGTATGGAAGAAATTTATGACCGGGTAACCGCGTGGAAGGCCGGAGCAAAGTAAAAAAGAGAAGAATATGCCATCCGTACTCACAGCAATTTTTTTTCAATCCGGCATGACTTCATCCATATTTTTCATAATGAAGCGGAGATTGCAAAACTTAATGGCAGAGGCGGTTTTGTGAAGGCCCATAAAGGGAAGATGCTGCAAAAACCATTCCGAATGCCCCGTCCTGTATTGCGAAATATCAACAAACTGGTCCGTCACGTTCAGAAAAATATAAAAAGGAGATAAGCATGGAACAGAAAGACAGCTATCATTACTACTGCACCGGTCTGGGGCATTTTGAAAGAGGCGAATTTGAATCCGCACTGGAAAATTTTCTCAGGTCCTCGGAACTGGATCCGCATTTCAAAACATCCGAAAGGACGGCACACGCCCTGAGAAAACTGGGACGGCCTGATGAGGCAAATCATTTTTTGGAACAGGCTTACCGTCTGAACCCGAAAAATGACAAAATCGGAACCGAGTATGCCGGAGTGATGCTCAGACAGGGACAGACTTCTCCGGCCAAGGAAATATTAAAAGAAATTATCTGCCGAAACCCGAGTTACGGTCCGGGATGGAAGCTGGCAGCGGAACTCGGGAAAAAAACAGAACTTTCAGATATCATTGATAAAGTGATGGAGAAATTCGGATTGGAGATGATTCCGGAACCGGGACGGAAACTCATAGCAGAACTCATCAGGAAGTCGGAATTCGCAGACAGCATTGATGAAGTGAGGATGAAATCCGGTTCAGGAAAAATACCGAAATATGGGCAGAAGCCATCTCTGGAACCAATTCCCAAGTTTTCATTTGTGGAATCATCAGAATCTGTATAATAATGAAAAGAAAGAAAAGTCAGTATATTGCCAGCGCCCTGAAATTAAAGGATGAGGAATTTAATAACCTGATAGACTGTCCCCTGACCGGTCCCCGTTATTATGATCTGCTGAGGAATCTGTCTGATCAGCGGTTCGGAACCCCGGATTCAGGCAGATGATGAGGATTTCGCAGGTGGTCTTTCAGGCTTTCATCTGCGGAATCTTATGAATCTGTTCAGTCAGCGGTTCGGAACCGCAAATTTAGGCAGATTGCAATGATTACGCAGAGGGTCTTTCAGACTTTCCGTCTGCGGAATCATCAGAATCTGTTTAATCAGCGGTTCGGAACCCTGATTCACCTGATGAAAGGATTGTCGGAATTTTTTTTCTCGTTTCCATGCTCCTGCATGGAAACGCATAAAGGAGAAAGTTATGGATAAGAAAACACAGAAACATATAAATGCAAGAGATGTCTATCAGATACGCATTTCAAATATGGTTGATCAGCTAATGCTGGAAAACTGGGCAATGCGGGAAAGACTTGACAGAATGAACATTATAAATTCCCTGACGAATTCCATGCAGAAAAAATATCCGCCTGAACAGTTTCTGTTAATAGAAACCGGCGATCTCAGGCGGAGAATCGGACAGAGAATGGCGACAGAGGCCCTGTACGGATTACTGAGCGATCTGACGCCGGAGCAGGTCAGCGTTTTTGAAGATGCGGTTGCGGGGAGGTGATCGGGTTATGGGTTATGTTATCGACACGAATGCTGTGAGCGGTCTTATCAGGCAAAATGGAAGCCTTATGAAAAAGGTGAGCGATGCCATTGACAAAGGCGAGAAAATATTTGTCAGCGTGATAACGGATTATGAGATCATGCGCGGACTTTTTGCTGTGAATGCGACAAAAAAACTTCAGATTTATGAAATGCTGCGTGGCCAGTATCATATTTTGTGGATTGATGATCTGAGAGTATCCGGGATTGCTGCGGAAATTCATGCTGATCTGAGAAGGAAAGGACTGCTGATTCAGGATGCCGACATTCTGATTGCCGCGGCAGCACTGGCAGAAAATCTTATTTTGCTCACAGATGACGGGCATTTCCAAAGAATTCCTGATTTGAAGACAGAGAACTGGCTGAGAGATTAAAGGATTGGCAGGATTTTCGCCCTGCCATAAAATTATTAAATTCAGAAAGGAAAACAGCTATGAGAGCGACAGATATCTCAGAATTGAAGAATAATCTTAACGAGTTTCTGTTTTATGTTGAAAACGGAGAGAGCTTCCGGATTTACAGGCAGAATGTGCCGATTGCCCGTCTGATTCCCTGTGAGAAAAAAAAATCAGAAAATAAAACTGATCCGGGCTGCGGACTGGGAACCGTACAGGTAAAATCCGATCTGACAGAGCCGATGATCCCCTATGAAAACTGGGAGATGCTGAAAAAATGAGACTTCTTCTCGATACCTGCTGTATTATCTGGACGATATCCGATCCGGATGCGCTTTCGGAAACAGCAAAAAATATGATAGAAGATGAAAATGCCGGGATTTATGTATCACCTATCAGTGCGGCGGAAATTGCGTGCGCGTCCGGGCGGGGGCGGATTGTCCTGGATCGTGACTGGAAAAGATGGTTCCGCCACTATGTGACATTGAATGGCTGGCAGATCGAAAACATCACTCTGGAGGTTATCGAAGAAGCTTATTCTCTGCCCGGAAACTTCCATCCGGATCCGGCTGACAGGATTATCACAGCAACCGCAAGGCTTGGCAATTACAAGCTTCTGACCGCTGACCGGAAAATTCTTGATTATCCTTATGTGGATGCTGTATGGTAAAATGTCATACAGGCTTCCGGCAACCCGTAACTCCCGGAACAGGAACACGCCCGGCAACTCGAAACCGGAACAACGGGTTCCGGCCTGTTCTCGTCCCAGCTCACCAGGTCGGTGGATGCTGACCTGCTGACCACGGACAGAATCCTGTCCCTGTGTCATCGCAGGGCAAAAAGGAGACCAGGTGCCCGGGGAGTCTGTTGAATCAGCGGTTCGGAACCCTGATTTACCCGATGAAAGGGTTTGCAGGATTTCCGTCTGAACCGCAGATTTAGGCAGATTTCAATGATTTCGCAGATCATTTTTTATGAAAAAAAGGAGGCATCATGTTAAAAACCACACTTGTCGGAAAAGAGGAAACATTCAGATCATTGGGAATAAGAGGAGGTTATGAAATCGAACTGGAATCTCTGATCGTCACCCTGCGAAAGCAGTTTGAGCAGGAATACTGCGATACAGAGAATCTGGGCCAGGAAATTCTGGAAGGATTGGAAGCTGTCAGAGACGACAGAGTGTATCGCAGAGACTGGCGGGAGGTTCTTGAAAATATATGAAAATTATTATTACCGAACCGTTCGGACGGAAGCTGAAGAAACTCAGAAAGAAATACCCCCATATCACGGACGATCTGAAGAGGTTGTTATCTGATATGGAAAATGGCATAATATCAGGAGTGCCCATATCAGGGTTATCTGACAAAATCTGCAAGATCAGAGCCGGATCTTCAGATATGAAAAGAGGAAAGAGCGGCGGCTATCGGATTATCTGTTATTTTGAAAAGGAAAAGAGTGAGATTTTTCTGCTGACCGTTTATGCCAAAGCGAGAAATGAAAACATCCCGCTTAAAGATGTTCAGGCCATTCTGAGAGAATTGGATTTGAAATTTCGAGAATCGGAAAAATGATTTGGCAGACGAATTTTTCAGGCTTTCATCTGCAGAATCATCGAAATCTGTTTAATCAGCGGTTCAGAACCGCAGATTTAGGCAGATTTCAATGATTTCGCAGATCATTTTTTATGAAAAAAAGGAGGCATCATGTTAAAAACCACACTTGTCGGAAAAGAGGAAGTTATGAAATCGAACTGGAATCTCTGATCGTCACCCTGCGAAAGCAGTTTGAGCAGGAATACCGCGCCACAAAAAAGACGGCGCAGAGAATTCCGGAGATATCGGAGGCTGCGGATGCGGTAACGGGAGACTGCCGCTCCCAGGCACTTGCTTACAATCATCCTGTTTTTCCTCTCAGATGGTCGGAAAACAGACTGACCCGGGAGGAAATGAATGAAAGATGAATATCACAATGCTGTCTGTTATATTGATACGAATATCTTTGTCTATATGCATGACAACAGCAACATGCGGAAAAGAGACATTTCAACCGAACTCTACAGATTTTTCCTGAGTACAGGCAGAGGGCGCATTTCTGTCCAGGTGATTTCCGAATGGAGAAATGTGATGGTAAGGAAATATTCCGATATGCTGAGTAATGAGGTACGAAGAAGATGCGCTTTCGGAAACAGCAAAAAATATGATAGAAGATGAAAATGCCGGGATTTATGTATCACCTATCAGTGCGGCGGAAATTGCGTGCGCGTCCGGGCGGGGGCGGATTGTCCTGGATCGTGACTGGAAAAGATGGTTCCGCCACTATGTGACATTGAATGGCTGGCAGATCGAAAACATCACTCTGGAGGTTATCGAAGAAGCTTATTCTCTGGATTGATGATCTGAGAGTATCCGGGATTGCTGCGGAAATTCATGCTGATCTGAGAAGGAAAGGACTGCTGATTCAGGATGCCGACATTCTGATTGCCGCGGCAGCACTGGCAGAAAATCTTATTTTGCTCACAGATGACGGGCATTTCCAAAGAATTCCTGATTTGAAGACAGAGAACTGGCTGAGAGATTAAAACAGTTTTACTGTGACAAAAGAGTGACACAGATGAGACAGGCCAGATGTTATCGCCGCCCGGGCAGAAGATATCACAGGGAATATTTTTCCATCATGAATCCGTTTCTTTTTTGCGGAAAAACTGAGAAAAGGAGAATACAGCGACAATAATGCCTGCCGAAACAGTTCCCATCATCCGGGAAGGCTGGGAGGTTCTGGTAAGACAACTGGGAATTCAGAACAGCAACTTCTTTATTACCTGCCTGACATGCTGATCAACCAATTCTTCATATCTCAAAAGATTGTTCATTATCTGCTTTTCCTCAAATACAAACTTGATGCTGGAAACTGGAAATTTGACGCTGGTTTTGAGTTTCAAACATCAAACATCAAACATCAAACATCAAACATCAAACATCAAACATC
>JAOZLU010000444.1 GCA_029934695.1 Desulfobacterales bacterium
TTTTTTATTGCAGGACAAGTTTCAATCCTTGTTTTAATGGATAGCTGACTCAAACCAGACTGAAATTACATGAGGAGAGCGAGGAAGAGCAGTTTCAATCCTTGTTTTAATGGATAGCTGACTCAAACAAGTTTCGATGAGCTTTTTGAGCAGCTCATTGACGGTTTCAATCCTTGTTTTAATGGATAGCTGACTCAAACCAACACAGCAAGAGTTTGAAAACCATCAGGCAAAAGGTTTCAATCCTTGTTTTAATGGATAGCTGACTCAAACTCCATATAGGAGACGTTCTAGGGGTAGCAAGTTTAGTTTCAATCCTTGTTTTAATGGATAGCTGACTCAAACCCGAGAGAGCCAAAAAATTTGTCGTAGAGACAGATGCGTTTCAATCCTTGTTTTAATGGATAGCTGACTCAAACGATTTTTTCGTGGAGGTCGAGAACATTGTTGATTTGTTTCAATCCTTGTTTTAATGGATAGCTGACTCAAACCTCTGTCACGGCGGATTTCGGAGCAGCGGACGGCATGTTTCAATCCTTGTTTTAATGGATAGCTGACTCAAACCTCTGTATGCAGTCAGGCTTTCCGATCTGATGACTTTGTTTCAATCCTTGTTTTAATGGATAGCTGACTCAAACGGATTTCTGAGATGCCGATGGATTTCTGAGGCCCCGAGTTTCAATCCTTGTTTTAATGGATAGCTGACTCAAACAAAAAGCCCCGGAAGCTGTCACTTCCGAAGCTCAGGGTTTCAATCCTTGTTTTAATGGATAGCTGACTCAAACATGATTGATGTTCGTGAATTCGCTCAGTACGCCGTGTTTCAATCCTTGTTTTAATGGATAGCTGACTCAAACAATGGTGAGATTCTTTTCCGTATTCTTCTTATGCATGTTTCAATCCTTGTTTTAATGGATAGCTGACTCAAACCTGTTCCTACGTTCCGGAAGAATTGGGAGTTACCGGTTTCAATCCTTGTTTTAATGGATAGCTGACTCAAACATATCTTCAAAAATTAGAAAAAAATCCTCTTGTTTTGTTTCAATCCTTGTTTTAATGGATAGCTGACTCAAACAGGATAGCTCCCCATTGCCGACCCTGAAGCTAGAAGGTTTCAATCCTTGTTTTAATGGATAGCTGACTCAAACCGTGATTGTCGTCTGGTTCTTGATTGCGGTTTCGTTGTTTCAATCCTTGTTTTAATGGATAGCTGACTCAAACTTTATCGTCACAATTACTGACTCTGCAAGTATTTTAGTTTCAATCCTTGTTTTAATGGATAGCTGACTCAAACGTTTATTTTTCTCAGGGGGCCGTTGCGATTCTTTGCGTTTCAATCCTTGTTTTAATGGATAGCTGACTCAAACCCGTCCGTTCTTATCCAAAATATGCTTTGGAGTCCCGTTTCAATCCTTGTTTTAATGGATAGCTGACTCAAACTCCTCCGGGTTCTCAGGGATATCAATCCTGAAGCAGGTTTCAATCCTTGTTTTAATGGATAGCTGACTCAAACTTCTCCGCCACAGAGGCAGAGAGAGAAGATGCGAGGTTTCAATCCTTGTTTTAATGGATAGCTGACTCAAACATTTTTTGTTCTGTTTATTGCCTGCACTTACATATTGTTTCAATCCTTGTTTTAATGGATAGCTGACTCAAACTTTGTTATATGGGATGAGAAATTCTCCCCTTCCGTTGTTTCAATCCTTGTTTTAATGGATAGCTGACTCAAACCTTTTGTCGATAGGGGGGGGTCTCCCTCAGTTGTGTAGTTTCAATCCTTGTTTTAATGGATAGCTGACTCAAACCCCAACTGGGAGAGATTGACTGCGTTGTCACCTACGCGTTTCAATCCTTGTTTTAATGGATAGCTGACTCAAACATTTGTTGATCCGGACGGCGACCGCAAAGTAACTAGTTTCAATCCTTGTTTTAATGGATAGCTGACTCAAACGGAGAGTGCAATGAAAGTAGAAGAATTTTCAATGGGTTTCAATCCTTGTTTTAATGGATAGCTGACTCAAACCACATGCCCTGGCATGGTACAGGGACGACATAATGAGTTTCAATCCTTGTTTTAATGGATAGCTGACTCAAACATTTGTCCATCCGTTTCTCCTGATTTGCGTGTACGAGTTTCAATCCTTGTTTTAATGGATAGCTGACTCAAACCGGTGGGGATCTCCCCTATTATAACAGAGTTATGCAGTTTCAATCCTTGTTTTAATGGATAGCTGACTCAAACAATGGCAGACCGTTTGAGTCCCTGATTGACCTTGCGTTTCAATCCTTGTTTTAATGGATAGCTGACTCAAACTGATACCTCCAATATCAGGTTGATGGTGAGAGAGGGTGTTTCAATCCTTGTTTTAATGGATAGCTGACTCAAACAGAACAGTATCAGAATCTGGCAGGAAAGGCAAGGAGTTTCAATCCTTGTTTTAATGGATAGCTGACTCAAACCGGCACCGAAGGCGAAGCCCGTAATTGCAAACATCTGTTTCAATCCTTGTTTTAATGGATAGCTGACTCAAACCCCATGCTTGTTCTCCCAAAAGAGGAGGACAATCCGGTTTCAATCCTTGTTTTAATGGATAGCTGACTCAAACATTCGTTAGGGCATCGCAGAAATGCCCTGTATGCAAGTTTCAATCCTTGTTTTAATGGATAGCTGACTCAAACCAAATATTCAGCTTGCACTCGCACGGAGTCAGTCGGAGTTTCAATCCTTGTTTTAATGGATAGCTGACTCAAACGGATAAGGTTGTCCATGAGGCCCTTCCTGTTCGAAAGTTTCAATCCTTGTTTTAATGGATAGCTGACTCAAACCCACATACGGAATATCACTGCTGTCGATGGCGATATTGTTTCAATCCTTGTTTTAATGGATAGCTGACTCAAACATGTCAGATTCATAACTTACTGATTTTATTATACGTTTCAATCCTTGTTTTAATGGATAGCTGACTCAAACTCGTTTTGCCGCTCATATGGGCTTTGATGTTAGTAGTTTCAATCCTTGTTTTAATGGATAGCTGACTCAAACCATTGTGTATTTGCATTTGATTCACCCTGCGGTAAGTTTCAATCCTTGTTTTAATGGATAGCTGACTCAAACGGGACTAAACTCAGGGAGAAGCTGGCCCTGCATCCGTTTCAATCCTTGTTTTAATGGATAGCTGACTCAAACTCAGTGGCGTCCGGACAAAGTAGTTGTTGACGAATTGTTTCAATCCTTGTTTTAATGGATAGCTGACTCAAACTGTCTATCACTTCGGCACTGTTCCCCGGCACGCTCCGTTTCAATCCTTGTTTTAATGGATAGCTGACTCAAACTGACAAAATGTTCCCTGACTTGTTGAATAAGCAGGGAGTTTCAATCCTTGTTTTAATGGATAGCTGACTCAAACAATGCTAATATGGGGTATAGTTTACAGGGTTTGAAGTTTCAATCCTTGTTTTAATGGATAGCTGACTCAAACGGGGGATTCCATATCCCCACGCTCCGGGGCTTCCCGGTTTCAATCCTTGTTTTAATGGATAGCTGACTCAAACGAGCGACATAAAAATCTATAAGGCCCTATATAATAAGTTTCAATCCTTGTTTTAATGGATAGCTGACTCAAACACAGATGGCAATGACACCGGCCGAACCGGACCCGACGTTTCAATCCTTGTTTTAATGGATAGCTGACTCAAACAAGGGCAAAAGATACGAACACGGGAAGGAGTATGAGTTTCAATCCTTGTTTTAATGGATAGCTGACTCAAACTTTAACGGGGCAGATCGGCTAAACGGCTGCACAATATAGTTTCAATCCTTGTTTTAATGGATAGCTGACTCAAACGAGAAGGCATGGGTCAGTTGCGCCATTGATTATTCGTTTCAATCCTTGTTTTAATGGATAGCTGACTCAAACAAATTCTGCTGGAGTCGCCCTCTGGCAGTGACGAGAGGTTTCAATCCTTGTTTTAATGGATAGCTGACTCAAACAAGGAGGATTGAACCACCGACCTGCCGGATCTGTAGTTTCAATCCTTGTTTTAATGGATAGCTGACTCAAACAACTCCGTCATGGGTGGCTTTCCCCACGTTTTCTTGTTTCAATCCTTGTTTTAATGGATAGCTGACTCAAACGGAACCGGCGAGGCAGAAAAAGATTATTTGGAAATCGTTTCAATCCTTGTTTTAATGGATAGCTGACTCAAACATAAACTGCCAGAACGGAACTGTTGACCTCCGGACGGGGTTTCAATCCTTGTTTTAATGGATAGCTGACTCAAACCCTGAGATTACAGGGCTGTACAGATCGAGTGACTCGGGTTTCAATCCTTGTTTTAATGGATAGCTGACTCAAACCCTACCCTCGGCCCACCCGTCACGATGTAAATCATCTGAGTTTCAATCCTTGTTTTAATGGATAGCTGACTCAAACTAACAGTTTGTCAATCTCTGATTCCGAACTGAAAATGTTTCAATCCTTGTTTTAATGGATAGCTGACTCAAACTCGTTTCCGCTTGACGTAAACAGCGCAAGCATGGAGTTTCAATCCTTGTTTTAATGGATAGCTGACTCAAACCGGCGCAGAGAAAGAAGAGCGCCGCCGCAAACAAAAAGTTTCAATCCTTGTTTTAATGGATAGCTGACTCAAACAAAACTGAGACGAAAAAGGCTGAAAAAAAACCTTCGGGTTTCAATCCTTGTTTTAATGGATAGCTGACTCAAACGAGGCTACAGCCCGGGCAATAATTCAGTTCCGGGCGTTTCAATCCTTGTTTTAATGGATAGCTGACTCAAACGGTTCAATCCATGTAACTATTGACCGCCCCGATATTCGGTTTCAATCCTTGTTTTAATGGATAGCTGACTCAAACGGACAATAGCACCGCACATATTACACTGGATTTTCAGTTTCAATCCTTGTTTTAATGGATAGCTGACTCAAACTTTTAAGCTTGTAATTGGCTATTTTCACGACTTCCTGTTTCAATCCTTGTTTTAATGGATAGCTGACTCAAACATATTATGTTAGTATATAAGAATATCAGGAAGGGAAGTTTCAATCCTTGTTTTAATGGATAGCTGACTCAAACCTGTTGAAGCCATGAGAAAAGAAGGTTCCGTTAATGTGTTTCAATCCTTGTTTTAATGGATAGCTGACTCAAACATGCTTATCCCTGGGGCCAGAGATCGTTGCACCCCTAGTTTCAATCCTTGTTTTAATGGATAGCTGACTCAAACGGATCCTGATGAGAATTTTAATCCTACCATCGAGGAGTTTCAATCCTTGTTTTAATGGATAGCTGACTCAAACGGGAAGAGTCTGTCGATGAGTCTATTGAGGATTCTTTGTTTCAATCCTTGTTTTAATGGATAGCTGACTCAAACCAATCAATAAATGGCTGAAGGCTGGCCAAGTGATGTTTCAATCCTTGTTTTAATGGATAGCTGACTCAAACATGGTATATTTTTTGGAATATCACGGCCATCTCGGGTTTCAATCCTTGTTTTAATGGATAGCTGACTCAAACATTATAGGGGCGAGAAATCGCAATGTAAGCAATGAGTTTCAATCCTTGTTTTAATGGATAGCTGACTCAAACCCCCACCCATTCCACGGAGCCAGTCGTGGACTCCGGTTTCAATCCTTGTTTTAATGGATAGCTGACTCAAACGCTACGGCAAAGAAAGTAAGGGCAACGCAGGCTAAAGGTTTCAATCCTTGTTTTAATGGATAGCTGACTCAAACCCATGCCCACAGTATGGACAGCCGAAGCCGTCCCGGTTTCAATCCTTGTTTTAATGGATAGCTGACTCAAACGGGGTAAGCATGGAAACGCAGGTTTACAAGTCCTGGTTTCAATCCTTGTTTTAATGGATAGCTGACTCAAACCAGATTGCGGCTGCGAGGGGATGCTGATGATCCCCTTGTTTCAATCCTTGTTTTAATGGATAGCTGACTCAAACT
>JAOZLU010000445.1 GCA_029934695.1 Desulfobacterales bacterium
AAACCCCGTCCGGCTAAAAGGCTAAAAACCCCGTCCGGCTAAAAGGCTAAAAACCCCGTCCGGCTAAAGAATGGCCAGGCTCATCTCTTGCCTGAAATGCTACATATACAATTTGACCGTGATCTTTGATGCATCGTCATTTCTGATGTTAAGATGATAGCCTCTGACCTTGACATCTATGGAATCACCAGCAGGGGGAATCCCTTCCACTTCGACAATGCTTCCGGGCATCACACCCGCAGTTGCCATTTGTCTGCTGACCTCGCGCCCTCTGATTTTCAGAATTTTTCCTTTCTGCCCGGGATTCAGCTTCCTGAGCACAGTCTCTTCTGATTCACCGGCAAGCAGCTCTCTTTTCTTTTTAAAGTCCTCAAGACATCGGGATATGCAGCTCTCGCAGTCTTCATAAGGTTTGCAGATGCTTCCGCATTTTTTCCGGAATCCTTTTATCCAAATATCCCCATATCTGGGGCAGGATTCCAGAAATTCCATAAACAGGATAAGCTTGTTCAGTATGATATGTGAAACCGCATGTTCCATTTTGCATGCAGCCTCTTCGGCCTCGGTCTCTTCAACACAAAGAATATTCACCAGAAAATCCCGCAGGGCTTCATGCTTTCTTACGATATCCTCGGCAAGTTTGTTTCCCTCCAAAGTCAGAGTGATCACGTCATAAGGGGCATAGTTCACAAGGCCCTTTTCAGCCAGGGCACGCAGTGCCCCTGTCACTGAGGAATTATTCACGCTGAGCCGCTTTGCGATGTCCTTGGCCTTGGCCGCATGTTTTTCCGCAACTATATGAAAAATCGCTTCGAGATAGTCTTCCAGACTTGCGCTGAGTATGTCAGTCTTTGCCATGTTTCAGATCCTTAATTCGGTTGCGGATTACAGGTTAAAGGGGAGAGATACCCAAATTTATCCCTTATCCCTTTTCTTTGTGCCTCTGTGCCTTTGTGTGAAATATGAAAATTTTTTGGCCAGGTACTTACTGTTTACAGGACAAAAAAAGAGACCCGGCTTTTTTTCCGGCAGAGGGCCAGTCAGTTCGGGAAAACCGGGTTTCCCGCCCGTTTCCAATTTTTTTGCATAAGTACTTACCTATTTAATACACATTTGTTTATGTTTGTTCAAGGCATATTTTTGCAATAATCTCGGATTGGCAATCCAAGCCTCAATCCGGGCAGCCAATCATCGCTGTCCCACCGAAAAAATTATGCATTACCAAGATTGGCCGGAATCATTTTCCACTTTTCACTTGACCGACTTTTTATAGCAGGGTATTATAAAATTAGATATAATAGTTGTTGTTTTTATAAACTGCTTGAAAAAGCGCATGGTAATTGATATGACAGAGCCTGATTCATTGACAGTAAGCAGATCGGAAACTTTCCGTTCAGTCCTGCAGACAGTGAATTTCGGGTTGAAATCAGAAAATATTCCTGATTATAACGGATTCAGGGGGCTGTCTTTCTGGGGAAAAACGAGAACTTTTACTGTTTTACATGAGAGGATCCGATTGATGAGATCAAAAATCTTGGTGACTGATCTTGATGATACCCTGCTGCATAATGAGCCTGAGGAGATTCCGGTCCTGGGAAGGTCCGGTTATCGGTATATGAGCGAAAAGTCAGCAGAACTTTTAACTGAAATCAGCAGAATTATACCTGTGCTCATCGCCACGGGACGTAATGCACAAAGCGTCCGGAGACTGGTTCGCCAGCTTGACTCTGTCCGTTTTTGCGGATTTGTCCTGGAAAACGGGCTTGTTTCAAGGACGCACCTTGATAACGGCAATACAGCCGGAGAAGATGAATGGGCCGCTGTTACCCGTATGCTTCCTGACTGGGAGCGGCTGACGGGTTATGAAAGGTGCCTGGGGATGATCTTCCCGTCTTCGGTGGAGGAACCGAAAGGGGTGCTGGCGGATGTTTTATCCCGTGCGGGCAAATCAGAATATCTGTTCTACCAGGAACGCCATAAAATATTTGCCTATCCCTTTTTTCCCAGCAAATTATCCGGTGTTCATTCTTTAGGTTTTGAGCCGCTTATTGTGCTGGGAGATGAACTGAATGACTTGGATATGCTTCAAGCGGCTCCTTACCCGGCAACCATGAGCAGTGCCCGTGAGGAGGCAAAAGAATGTGTCCGGGAAAAAAACGGCTATTGTTCATCTTTCGCTTCCCATGCCGCATCAGAGGATATTCTGACATGGGCGATTGAAATGATTCATAAAACGCTTTGACGGCGAACCGCCTGAGCCCGGAGTGTGTCCTGCTTTGATTTTCAAATTTTAACAGAGAGGTGTTTAATGTCTCGAAAAACTGCTTTATTTTTTCTGATTGCAACGACCACGGTTCTATGGGGCTGTGCGACGATTGTGGAACAGCAGGTTATTGATGAGCCTGATGCCACATTTGAGGGGATGTCTTTGAAATGTCAGTCATTGTTTGAACTGACACCGGTTTTCAATTTCAAAGTGACGAACTCCAACCCCATGGGCATGATGATCAGAAACATTGTCTATAATTTCAAAATTGACAATAAAAAATTCATAAAAGGCGTCTCAGATAAAAATGTCTGGCTGAAACCTGTGGGATCCGAGGAACTGAGCTTATCTGTAGCGTTCAATTATATGGATATGTTCAAATCCGGTGCGGCATTTATCGAATCAGAGAAAATCGCTTATGAACTGTCCGGTTTTGTCAGTGCAGGGCCTTTCGCAGTTCCCTATTATACAAAAGGAGATATTCGTATAGCGAATCTGCCGGAAATATCCATAAAGCATATTGATATTTCAGATTTTTCTTTTACAAGACCTTTTACAATGATATTTGTTGTCCGTCTGGAAAATCCCGGTTCATGTGCGGTTCAATTGGACAGTCTGAATTACAATATAAAACTGGGCGAGAAAGAATTTGCCAGCGGCATTGTTCAGCGAGTTTCCCCCATTGACAGAAACGGTGTGCTGACGCTGGAAATTCCTTCAAATGTCACTTCCTCTGAATTGAACTGGTCTGAGAGTAACATGCTGACAGATGATTCATCCGAATATGAATTATCAGGAGAAATGAAGTTTTATATACCGAGAATAGGAGAACGGACATTTTCATTTCAAAAGACAGGTCGGGCATCTTTTCATAAATCAAAGTGAAACTGATATTCAACTTTTTACTTTTTACTTTTTACTTTTTACTTTTTACTTTCAACTTTTCACTTTCAACTCTCTAAGGAGAATAACTGGATGGATTTTCTGACCAAAATTGTTGCACAAAAAAAAGAGGAAATTGCAGCGGCTCAAAAACGCCTGCCCGAAAGTCAGATCAGGGAAGAGGCATTTCTGCCTCGAAAACGGCGTCCGTTTATGAAAAGGCTTGAGCAGTCCGGAACAAACATCATCGCTGAAATCAAACGGGCATCTCCCTCCAAAGGCTCCTTATGCCCGAACTTGGATCCGGCGGCTTATGCCGCTGCATATCAGAAAGGAGGGGCGGCCGCGCTGTCTGTCCTGACAGATCAGCCCCATTTCCAGGGAAGCTTTGAAGATTTTAAAACCGCACGGAAAGCCACAACGCTGCCAAGCCTGCGGAAAGATTTCCTGATTTCTTCGTATCAGCTTTATGAATCTGCTGTCCTCGGAGCAGACGCGGTGCTTCTCATAGTCCGGATTCTTTCACAGGAGCAGCTCCGGAATTATCTCAAACTTTCCAAAGACCTTGAGTTGGATGCCCTGGTTGAAGTGCATTCTGAAGAAGAACTCGAATCCGCTACCCGCGCAGGTGCTGCACTCATCGGAATCAACAACCGGAACCTGCGTTCCTTTGAGACCAACATTGAAACAGCGATGAACATGGCATCACTTCTCGAACCCAGTCAGATCGCAGTTGCCGAAAGCGGTATCCGCGGGCGGGAAGACATAGAAAAATTGCAGAATTCAGGTATTCATAATTTTCTGATCGGAGAAAGTCTTGTCAGGGCATCTGACCCACAGGCGTTTCTGAAATCTCTTATCAGTCATTAGTCATTGGCTCCTATTCACAAATCACAAATTACATTATGGCAAAAAAACTGAAAAACAGACCCCAGATCAAAGTGTGCGGACTGACAAGTGCTGAAGAGGCACTGGGATGTGCGGTCCTCGGTGCGAACGCCATCGGATGTGTGTTTTATCCAAAAAGTCCGAGGAACGTGTCAGAAATGCAGGCAAAAGAGATATCCACGGCTCTGAACCCGGAAATAAAAACGGTCGGCGTATTTGTCAACGAGACCTTTTTAAATATCATGCAGAAGGTGGAACGCTGTCATTTGCAGGCTGTGCAGTTGCACGGGCAGGAATCTCCTGATCTCTTAAACCGTCTCCGCAGTGAGAATCTTGTGGTAATCAAGGCATTGTTTCTGGAACACGAACCTTTTTTGAAAGAGGTTGCAAATTATAACGCATCCGCGTTTTTGCTGGAATGCGGCAAAGGTGCGCTTCCGGGTGGAAATGCACAGACATGGGATTGGGAAAAGGCAAAGGCTTTGGGCAAAAAATATCCTTTTATCCTTGCCGGAGGACTTGCGCCTGACAATGTTGCCCTCGCCCTTCATGAGAGTCTGCCGGATGCGGTGGATGTCAGCTCCGGCGTGGAAGCGATTCCCGGGCGTAAGGATTTCCGCAAAGTTGACTCGTTCATAAAAGCCGTTTTCGATTATAATCCCAAAAGAAAAATGAGGAGGATTTTTTAATGAATAAATTTGAAGCAAAAATGTACCCTGATTCAAAGGGCCACTTTGGTCCCTATGGGGGGCGTTATGTGGGGGAAACCCTGATGCCGGCACTGTTGGAACTGGATGCCGCTTATCATGATATTGCCCAGGACCCCGGGTTTCAGCGTGAATTTCATGAGTTGCTGCATCATTATGCCGGTCGTCCCACACCGCTTTTTCATGCAAAAAGACTGAGCAGCCATCTTCGGGGGGCGAAGGTTTATCTCAAGCGGGAGGATCTGGCCCACACCGGTGCGCATAAGATCAACAATACGCTGGGGCAGGCACTTCTGGCAGGATGGATGGGAAAAAAGAAAGTCATCGCGGAAACCGGAGCAGGGCAGCATGGGGTGGCAACGGCGACAGTCGCAGCCCTTTTCGGGATGGAATGCCGCATATTCATGGGTACGGAAGATATCCGGCGTCAGGCGGCAAATGTCCAGCGGATGAAACTGCTGGGTGCGGAAGTGTTTCCGGTCGAATCCGGCACGGGAACCCTCAAGGACGCAATGAATGAGGCCATGCGCTACTGGGTCGGTGCGGTTCAGGACACATTTTATGTGATCGGCTCTGTTGCCGGGCCTCATCCTTATCCAGCGATGGTGCGTGATTTTCAGAAAGTGATCGGAGAAGAAGCGCGGGAACAGATTTTAAAAGAAGCCGGGAATCTTCCTGACATGCTTATCGCGTGTGTGGGCGGCGGAAGCAACGCCATGGGGCTTTTTTATCCTTTTGTGGACGATCCTGTGGGAATGGTGGGTGTCGAAGCCGCAGGAAAAGGCATCGAAACCGGAAAACATGCGGCAACCCTCAGCACAGGCTCAGTGGGAGTGTTGCATGGCTCAAAATCCTACATGCTTCAGGATGAGGACGGACAAATTCAGGAGGCCCACTCCATTTCGGCCGGGCTGGATTATCCAGGGGTCGGGCCGGAGCATTCCCTGCTAAAAGATCTTGAAAGGGCGAGGTATGTGGCGATAGATGATAAGCAGGCGTTGGACGCATTCCGGAAGCTGTGTGTTCTGGAAGGCATCATCCCGGCTTTGGAGAGTTCGCACGCCATAGCCCAGGCAATGATCGAGGCACCCCGCAGGTCCCCAAGTGAGATTATTGTGGTGAATCTTTCGGGAAGGGGAGATAAGGATCTTGGGATTGTCGATGTTTGATGTTTGATGTTTGATGTTTGATGTTTGATG
>JAOZLU010000046.1:0-4902 GCA_029934695.1 Desulfobacterales bacterium
GCTGGCTTCAGCCTGCTTGAGCTTTCAGCCTCGGAATTTATTCCGAGGTTTTTATGGATTGCAAACCCCGTCCGGCAGATCATGGATCAATAAAAACAGACAGTTATGAGCTTAGTCTGATGCATATGGGATAAATCCCCCGGCTGAAAGCGAAAGTACGCTGAAGCGCACTGCCACATTTGTCACGATAGCTGGCTTCAGCCTGCTTGAGCTTTCAGCCTCGGAATTTATTCCGAGGTTTTTATTCCGAGTTTCACTGCATTTTGGTCATTTCCTGAAGTACCGCCGAGAACATGGGTATAGTCGGCTGATATAACGCTCTCACCGAATCGGTAATGGTTTTGCTAAAGATTTTCTTCTCATTGACCGAGAGAAAGGCTCCGTCAATGCCTTTATCCTGTAGCCAGTTTTCAAAGGATTGGCTGTCCCGTCCGAGTTTTGCAAGCTCGTCGGCCAGCCAAGTCAGCATGATCTGGGAATTCAGACAATACCCGCCCTGGAAGTCGCTGTTTGGCCGAATCCAGCCTCTCACCTGAAGTTCATCCAGTTCCGGTTTCCACTCGGCGATTCCTTTGAGAAACGCCTTGTTGAAGAAGCCTTCTTTTTTCAACAGATGGGCCTGATGGGCAACGGCTACAAAGGTGAATGTCTTGCGTATCTCCGGCTTCCAGACTTTCCATGTTTCGAGGAAAAAGGAATTGAGTTCCCGGTAAATCTGTTTGAGGATATAATGCTGACGATCTTCGGGATGGTCTATGGTGTCCTCCGGAGACATCAGGGAAACATGGCGGGATTTGATCCCTTTGAACAGGGCCAGCATGATATTGGACAGGTCTTCGGGATGCCGGCCGATCACAAATACAAATTTGAGGCGTCCGGTGTCAGCCCGCATCAGTTCCCGCAGATATGGGAAAAAGGCTGTTCCTGCCTGATTGCCTCCGGGATTGTCCAGCACGTCAAACTCGTCAAAGAGCAGCACCAGTGCGGTGTCTTCCGGCAGTTGCGAAAGGATGTAGGGCAGAAATTCCTTTTGGAATCCCACTGAGAAATCATCACTGGGATGTTCCGCGGCCGGGATTTCAAGGCTGTTCAGAATGTGATCCCCAAGCTCCCGCAGCACCCGCTCCAGAGGCAGGGCGGCCTTGTCCTGCAAATCAAAGTAAACCGGGGCATAAGACCCTTTTTCCGACAGGCCCGTCCTCAGTTCCATCAGAACAGAGGTCTTGCCGATGCGCCGCTGGCCGTAAAGCACCATGGCGTTCTCACTGGGACTTTTGATCACTCGCAGCACATCCCGCAAGACATCAGCCCGGCCAATAAAAGCATCACCGCCGCCGACCGGGTTGCCGGCAACATAAGGGTTGGTTTTGAAGATCATAATTCTTTCCTATGAATTATTATTTGTATGCAAAAAGTGATATAAAAAAAGCCTAACAGAGCAGAGGCAATTTGTCAAAGGTGAAATTTGGGATGTCCCAAAAATGAGACAGAAGCCCTCCCTTTGCGTTACGGGGATTATGCTCAGGAATATGACAGCGGATCAGAGGATGGAACGGATTTTTCTGATATCCGTTCAATCCTCAAATCCGATGTCATATTAGCTCATTATGAGAGTGTCAGAACCTAATTCGTTCTGGGCAGCTTTTTTATCAGATCCAAGTTCTCCTTGATGATCGGACTGATCTCACCCGGCTGCCACTTTGCCTCCTTGGGACTTTCCGGCCACTTAAACGGCAGATGCCGTATTTCTCCCGGGTTTTCAGCATCCTCAAGCATGGACAGTGTTTTCAGGAGTACCTCACGCTGTCCTGCAATATCGTGTGTCTGGCCAGTCATGCGGCCAAAGGGGTATTCTATGGCAGCGGATCGCGGGATACCCACCGCGTTGTGAAATTCCGGCATGGGAGTGAGAACAACTGTGGCGATTTCATTCTCCTCCATGAGTCGTGCAGCCAGCCCAACTGAGCGGCAGCAAAACGGTCAGGCCGGCGTGAGCAGGGCGGCATCCGTACCTTCCTTTTTCATCTGTCCGATCATCGGGCGGATCGCTGTTTCCAGAAAATCAAGGCTTTTCCATTGAAACCCATAAAAAGAGTACGATGACGGTGCCAGTTCGCCGACAAGTCCGTCCTTTTCAAATTCTTCCATGCGTTTCAAAGGCAGCATGACATTGATATCTTCAAGAATATAGGACGGGTTGATGTGCATGTGATTGACGCTGATATCCGCTGCCACAGTTCCTCTCGGAATCACACGATATGTGGGATCGCCCCATTCAGGCTCTGTTTTCTCTCTTTCCATGTCAAATGGAGTATCTGATTTCAAGCTGATGCCCGCGCTGGTGACCATGGCAATCCGGGCCTGGCTCAAAGGCTTCGACAATTTATGGAACGGAATTTCGCCGGTAAAACAATCCGGAATAAATGTTTTTATCCATGCGGACAGTTTGGGCGGCAAAAACTTGAACCCGTTTACGCTTTCGCTATTTTCATTCATTCTGACAATCTCCTTTATGCTAAATTAATTAATGATTTTATTCCTCGCTCCTGAATATTTTACCCCCTAATCCGTTATAATCAGAAAAAGTGTAAACTGGAAGCGGGCCGGGATTGCAAATCCCGTCCGGCCCCGAAAATCCCGTCCGGCCCCGATATACAGAACATTGCGGACGGGGTTGCAAACCCCGTCCGGCACAGAAACCGGCACATCATGGATCGCAGAACTCACATACTTGATTTAAAAAACTGGTCCGTCTCTGTAATTACGCGGGGCTTAAACCGCTTTTTTCCAGCGGTCATATCAGGCTTGAACCGTCCTGAATCAGCAATCACATCAGGTTTCTCCACATTTGCCGGGCGGAATACCGGCACTGTTCCTTTCTTGAAACATTCATTATTCGCAAAAACAACCTCCCCGGGGATATGAAACTCTCTGACCGGTTTGCCTGCAAGCATCTTTTTCATAAACCCGAGCCATATCGGGCTTGCGGTCTTGGAACCGGTTTCCCTTCTTCCCAGAGACCGCTCCCGATCAAAACCGACCCATACGCCTGTGATATAACGAGGGGTATATCCGACAAACCAGGCATCATGCAGGTTGCTTGATGTGCCGGTTTTCCCGGCGACCGGTCTGTTCAGGGCACGGACTCTGCGGCCGGTTCCCTGCTTTACCACGCTCTCAAGGAGACTGGTCATAATATAGGCTGTACTCTTTTCAATGACCCTTTTCTTTGGAGGATTTATTCCCGGTATCTCATTCCCCTCCCGGTCAATGATCTTCTTTATGAAAACAGGATGGACAAGCTCGCCAAGGTTCATAAAAACCGAATATGCGGTCACAAGCTCAACAAGAGATACACCCGAAGGACCCAGGGCCAGGGAAAGCCCCCTGTTCAGATCAGATGAAATACCCAGTTTCCTGGCGTAGCTGATGGCATAATCAATGCCCACAGACTTTAATATTTTCACAGCAGGCACATTGCGTGATTTTGCAAGCGCCTTGCGGAGAGATATGGGGCCGTAATATTTTTTGTCATAGTTGACGGGCCGCCACGCTGTTTTTGTTGCTTTGATCCAAAACGTGCTGTCGCTGTCATTTATGACACTTACAGGCGTATATCCTTTGTCAATGGCTGCCGCATATATGACCGGCTTGAAAGCGGATCCCGGCTGCCGTTTTGACTGGACAGCCCGGTTGAAGTGACTTTCCTCAAAACTCCGTCCTCCCACCATTGCCTTCACATAACCAGTTCCCGCCTCAATACACACCAAAGCGCCCTGAGGGCGTTGGGAAATCCCCCTTTTATGATACTTTTGGCGTTTTCCAAGCTTTTTCAAACCTTTTTCAATTTCTGCCTGGGCTGCTTTCTGCATCTCAATATTCACTGTCGTATATATCTGAAGCCCTCCTTCATACAAAATCGTGGGCCCAAATTTTTTTTCAATATACCGCCGTATATGCTCTGCATAATAAGGGATCGTTTCCTTATACCAGTTCCGTCTCGGTTTTATATCGAACTTTGTGTTCATGGCTTCAACAGCCTGGGCATCGGTGATACAGCCTCTTGCAACCATCCGGTTCAGAACATATACCTGACGTTTTTTTGTCTTTTCCGGACGAGTGAGCGGAGAATATCGGCTGGGTGCTTTGGGAAGGCCCGCGAGCATGGCGCATTCTGCAAGGTTCAGTTCCTTTACAGATTTTCCGAAATAATTTTCAGCAGCAGCCTCCACCCCGTAAGCCCCGTATCCCAGGTAAATCTGATTCAGATACACAGAAAGGATTTCCTCCTTGGTGAATGTTTTCTCAATGCGGTATGCCAGTATCGCCTCTTTCAGCTTTCGTTTGTAGCTTCTGCCTTCGGATGCTGCCAAAAACGGCTTGATCACCTGCTGGGTGATGGTGCTGCCTCCCTGGACAATCGTTCCGGCCTCGATATTTTTGAGAAATGCTCTGGCAATGCCCATATAATCCACGCCTCTGTGTGAAAAAAACCTTGAATCCTCTGCTGCAAGAAACGCCTGGACCAGCAGTTTCGGCATTATTGACAAGGGAATCACAATTCTCCGTTCTTTATAAAATTCGGCAATTTTTCTGTTGTCATCCGAATAAACCGTTGTCACCACAGGCGGACGGTAATCCCTCAGAGACGATATTTCAGGAAGGTCTTCGGTAATATGAAGATAAACACCGGCAATTATCAGTCCCCCGGATATCATCACAAAGAAAATGGTCCACAAAGTGAGCCATCGGATAATTTTTAATAAATTCCACACCTGCTTTGCCTGTTTCTGTTTGCTGTGTATTCAAAAAATAAATCTCAAATAAATCTCAAATCCCGCAGATCATTGAATGCCCGGCCCGGATCGGCAGATCCGGGCCACATCTGCGGGATTTGCCAAT
>JAOZLU010000046.1:5002-22225 GCA_029934695.1 Desulfobacterales bacterium
AGCAGACAATACAATCCAGCTTGAATGCCCGGCCCGGATCGGCAGATCCGGGCCACATCTGCGGGATTTGCCAATCCCGCAGGAGCAGACAATACAATCCAGCTTGAATGCCCGGCCCGGATCGGCAGATCCGGGCCATGTCTGCGGGATTTGTCAATCCCGCAGAGCAGGCGGTACAATCCCGCAGGAGCAGACGATACAAGCTTAATTTATTTTATAACTCATTTCATATATTTTTGCAACAGTTTTAATTCTTTTGAGTGTAATTAAAATGGAATAAAAGTGAAAAACTGAAAGTTGGAATGACTTTTCATTTTCAACTTTTCACTTTTCACTTTTTTTATATTACTGAAAGTTTGACATTGAAGGATAAAACGGTTAATATTTGGTTTATGTCACTTATCATCATCAGGTTGGAAATGGCTGGAAATATCCGCTCAGACTGACGGTTCGGCTTTGGAACAGCCCTGTCGGATATGCTGTTTTGGAAATGCAACTGGCCGCCTGAACTTGGGGCTGCGATTTTTTCCGATCTGCTGATCATTTGTCAGCCTGTGACCAATATGATCACTGCTCAATGACCAAAGGAAGATTCTTCAATGAATGATTTCGACCAGACAAAAGCGGATAATGCTTCGGCAAAAGGCGACAGTATTTTGACAGAAAATGACATCGCTTCGGCAGAAAACGACGGCATTCCAGAAGAAAGCAAGATCGTTTCGTCAGAAAACGGTATTTCAGCAGAAAACGGCAGCATTTCGGCAGAAAACGACGATATTTCGGCAGAAGACGATATTTTTTTTGCAAAAGACGATATTTTTTCGGAAAAAAATGATGACAGTTTATTAAATATTTCAAATCTTATGAAAAAAAACGTCGAAATGCAGCCATATAAAAAAGCTGTGATCTATCCCGCGGGCTGGGATGAAAAAGGCCGTATTGCCTATACCCATCTCACCTTTATGCAACTGGATCAGGAATCTGATTATATGGCCCACGGTCTGGAAAATGCCGGGATCACACGCGGCACCAGAACCATTCTGATGGTCAGGCCCAGCCTGGATTTTTTTGCCCTGACGTACGCGCTTTTCAAGGTTGGCGCCGTCCCGGTGATTGTTGATCCCGGCATGGGAACGCGCCGTATGGTCCACTGCCTCAGAGAAAGCAGAGCAGAGGCTTTTATCGGCATCCCCATTGCCCATGCCCTCCGAAAATTTTATCCGGGATGCTTTAAGACTTTGAAAACATGGATAACAGTGGGCAGGCGATGGTTCTGGGGAGGGCTTACGTTGGATCATATCCGTCAGACCCTGTGGGAAGCCTATCCCGTGGCACCGACCACGCGGGATGAGACGGCTGCAATCCTTTTTACCACTGGCAGCACAGGCCCCCCTAAGGGCGTGATTTATACGCATGGCATGTTTGATGCCCAGATCCGCTCCATAAAAACCCATTTTAATATCGCTCCGGGTGAAATTGATCTTCCCACATTCCCCCTTTTTGCCCTGTTTGATCCTGCCCTGGGAATGAGCGCTGTGATACCGGACATGGACCCCACAAAGCCTGCCTATGTGGAACCTGAAAAGATCATAGAGGCCATTTTGAACCAGGGGGTCACGAATATGTTCGCCTCACCTGCCCTGCTGAACCGTGTCGGCGGCTATGGCAAAGAGATGGACATAAAACTGCCGTCCCTGAAAAGGGTTATTTCTGCGGGCGCGCCGGTGTCGGCTTCCAATATTGAACAGTTTGCCTCCATGTTGCCTGAAGATGCTGAAATTCATACTCCCTACGGTGCGACTGAGGCCATGCCTGTCCTGTCCATTGGGAGCGATGAGATACTCCGTCAAACCAGGCAATTCTCTGAGCAGGGATATGGTATGTGCGTGGGGCGTCCTGTGAATGACATAGAGGTGTGCATCATAAAAATCAGTGATGATCCCATTGAGCAATGGTCCGATGACCTTATTGTTCCGGATGGTGATATTGGTGAAATAACGGTTAGAGGTGATCTGGTGAACAGGCGGTATTTTGAAAAACCCAAATCAGATGCCCTCGCCAAAATCCGGGAAGGTGATGATATCTGGCACAGAATGGGAGACCTCGGGTGGAAGGATAATAAGGGCAGAATATGGTTCTGCGGCCGTAAAAACCATCGTGTGATAACAGAAAAAGGGCCGCTTTTCACAATTCCCTGTGAGTCCATCTTTAACAACCATGAGGCGGTATTTCGGAGTGCGCTTGTGGGCATCGGCGATTCCCCAAACCAAAAACCCATCATCTGCATTGAACTGAAAAAGGATGGAAGAAAAATCAACAAAAATGAAATCAAAAAAGAACTTCTCAATCTTTCGGCCCGCCATGTAATGACAGAGGAAATAAAAACAGTATTGTTTCACAAATCATTTCCTGTGGATGTTCGTCATAACTCAAAGATATTCAGGGAAAAACTGGTGGTATGGGCGAAATAGCAGACAGCGGTATCGGCAAACCTGATATTGTTTTCCTGAACCTGAGCGAGGCAGACAGGTGCTCAAAAAGCTGATCCCGTTTTTGTCTTGATTATTTTGTAACTGGCTGATTTTTAAAAAAATAGGCTGAACAAAAACGGGATCACAGTTGACAACTCTGTCTGTGACATTTTCATACATGCATCTGATCAGAGAAAAAAGCATGTTCCACCGGTAAGAAAGCCACATCTGCCATTAAAGCCACATCTGCCATTCCGGGACCGATCCTGACATTTTGTCAGTCCGCCACTGTAATCCTGCGTTTATTTCCGGGGAGACCAAAGAAAAGATTGTCCAGCCTGTAATTCCCGTGGATCAGACCGACTGCTTTATCTGTCAGCCTGAGAGTTCGGCAATTATTTGATTGCAATTTTGAGATCAAACAGTGTATTATAAAATTTTATTTGGTGATATATTATTATTTTTTGTTAAAAAAACAGACAGATATGATTTAATTTATTCAAACAGACAGATATGATTTAATTTATTCAAAAGGAGCTGAACACAATGAAAAATGCCTTAAAAACGGTAAGACCTTGTTGGATGACAATGCTTTTCTGCGCTGTTCTTTTTTTGTATGCGTCAGGTGCTGCCGCGGCAATAGAGATCACAGAGCCAAATTCGGGCAATGATGATATAACCGATAAATCCAGTATATCATTAAGCGGAACCTGTACAGAAGATATAAATGATATTAATGTCAACGGCTCTGAGGTGGTAAACCATATTTCAGGTAGCACAAGCTGGTCTTACATTGCTGAATTACAGCCAGGCCCTAATATGCTTATTGTAAATGCATCCGGTGATGAAATTGCCGAAGATTCGATCACCATTACCTATCATCCGTCGCCTGCCAAAACCGAGATTACCACAGAGGGGGGTGAAGATTATACGACCGACAATCCTGATGTGACATTGGATGGAACCTGCCCGGAATACACAGCCGGTGTTTATATCAACGGATCGTCAGATGGCGTAAGTTATACCCCTGGGGAAACTGCCTGGAGCTATTCCGGAACATTGCAGGAAGGAGCCAACCCTTTTACTGCGGTCTCCAAAGATTCGGGCGGAACTGACATTTCCGAAGATTCGATCACCATTACCTGTCAGTTGCCGAACCTGACCCCGCCGGTCTCTTATGTGATATCCGCACCTGAATACACGAGTGCCCCCATGTCCCTGACGTGGGAGGCATCTGACGGTGAGGGCGGCTCCGGCGTGGCATCAGCCACCCTCTGGTACAAAAAGGAAAATGACGGTACATGGACCGACACAGGACAGACATCCCCGGGAGAGTCCGGAACATTCACCTTCACCCCGGCTGACGGGGAGGGAAGCTATTATTTCGCAACCCGCTCAACTGATAATGACAACAATCAGGAGGACGAACCCACAGGCGACGGGGATGTCCGTTCCGTTTATGATATAACCCCTCCCGGTCCCCCGGTCGTGACCACCAATGCCGGAGAGGATTTCTCCACAGACACCCCCTCTGTGACATTGGAGGGAACAACCCCGACCACAGTTCACATCTATGTCAACGGCCTCAACCGGAACGTGACATACCAGGCCGGCACGACCATCTGGTCATATACCGGGGACCTGACGGAAGGCCCCAACCTGTTCATCATCTCCTCCGCGGACGCGGCCGGCAACATGAGTGAGACCTCGATCACTGTCGAATACAGGACAGACCTGACCCCGCCGGTCTCTTATGTGATATCCGCACCTGAATACACGAGTGCCCCCATGTCCCTGACGTGGGAGGCATCTGACGGTGAGGGCGGCTCCGGCGTGGCATCAGCCACCCTCTGGTACAAAAAGGAAAATGACGGTACATGGACCGACACAGGACAGACATCCCCGGGAGAGTCCGGAACATTCACCTTCACCCCGGCTGACGGGGAGGGAAGCTATTATTTCGCAACCCGCTCAACTGATAATGACAACAATCAGGAGGACGAACCCACAGGCGACGGGGATGTCCGTTCCGTTTATGATATAACCCCTCCCGGTCCCCCGGTCGTGACCACCAATGCCGGAGAGGATTTCTCCACAGACACCCCCTCTGTGACATTGGAGGGAACAACCCCGACCACAGTTCACATCTATGTCAACGGCCTCAACCGGAACGTGACATACCAGGCCGGCACGACCATCTGGTCATATACCGGGGACCTGACGGAAGGCCCCAACCTGTTCATCATCTCCTCCGCGGACGCGGCCGGCAACATGAGTGAGACCTCGATCACTGTCGAATACAGGACAGACCTGACCCCGCCGGTCTCTTATGTGATATCCGCACCTGAATACACGAGTGCCCCCATGTCCCTGACGTGGGAGGCATCTGACGGTGAGGGCGGCTCCGGCGTGGCATCAGCCACCCTCTGGTACAAAAAGGAAAATGACGGTACATGGACCGACACAGGACAGACATCCCCGGGAGAGTCCGGAACATTCACCTTCACCCCGGCTGACGGGGAGGGAAGCTATTATTTCGCAACCCGCTCAACTGATAATGACAACAATCAGGAGGACGAACCCACAGGCGACGGGGATGTCCGTTCCGTTTATGATATAACCCCTCCCGGTCCCCCGGTCGTGACCACCAATGCCGGAGAGGATTTCTCCACAGACACCCCCTCTGTGACATTGGAGGGAACAACCCCGACCACAGTTCACATCTATGTCAACAATTCCGAGGAAGGCGTGACATACCAGGCCGGCATGGTCAACTGGTCATACACTGGCGGACTGGGCAAGGGACCCAACCCATTCACCATCAAGTCAGAGGACGCGGCCGGCAACATGAGCGATGAGACATCCATAACGATAACCTCGGAGGATACAGAACCGCCGACATCCGAGGTGACCCAGGCCCCGGCTTATGGGAACAGCGAACTCTCCATATCTTGGACAGCTTCGGACAACCTGAATGTGGCCTCCACCGAACTCTGGTACAACAAGGAATCCGGAGGTGTATGGACAGGCACCAGCCTCACCCTTTCAGGAACTGCCGGGACATTCAGATTCACCCCCGCGGACGGCGACGGAACCTATTTTTTCGCCACCCGCGCCACAGACAATGCTGGCAATGAAGAAGCAGCGATTGCAGGTGACGGGGATGCCAGCACGGTTTACGATACTGCACCGCCGAATTCCCCGGTGATTAATGAGGTGTATTCAATTGCCGGTGCCTCCGTAACCCTGACCGGAACCTGTGACCCTGGCGACACTGCTGTTATTCACGTCAACGGATCCCCTGATGACGTAGCTTACAGCGCAGGTCAGGCATCCTGGTCTTACTCCGGCAAACTGTCCCTGGGTGACAATATGTTTATTGCCATTGCCAAAGACGCAGCCGGCAATGAAAGCCCTCAGGACTCAATCACTGTTCCATATCAGCCCCAGGAAGAGGACAGCACACCGCCGTCTTCGGAAGTGACAACGGCTCCGGCTTACGGGAATGGCCCTCTGTCCATAGCGTGGGCAGCTTCGGACGACATCTCCGGTGTGGCATCCACCGAACTCTGGCATAAAAAAGGCGATTCCGGGGAATGGAAGAACACAGGTGCCTCACAGGCAGGAAACAGCGGCACATTCACTTATACGCCTGATGGCGGAGACGACACTTATCATTTCGCCACCCGTTCCAGCGACAATGCCGGCAATGCAGAGACAGACCCGGCAGGCAGCGGAGATGCCAGCACGATCTATGATACCACGCCTCCGAATCCCCCGACCATTGATGAGGGATATTCCATTGCCGATGCTTCCGCAACCCTGACCGGAACCTGTTCAGAAGATACAGTTGCCATTTATGTCAACGGCATTACGAACGGCGTAAGCCATACAGCAGGCAGCACGTCCTGGAACTATGCTGCTTCATTGCAGGAAGGCGACAATGCTTTTAACGTAACCGCGGCAGATGCGGCCGGAAACCAAAGTGCCCAGGCAACCGTCATTATAACATATCAGCCGCCATCTGAGGTTGTGGGAATCAGGCTCGTGTGGGACCCTGTGAATGCCCGCCAGGACTTTCAATACTATGTGCTTTACTGGGGAACGAGTTCAAGGAATTATCCCTTTAACAGCATTGACAACAGCGACGAGGTGACCAAAGACGGTGACACGGCTGTTATTGTCACGAATCTCATAAAAGACAGGATATATTATTTCGCGGTCAATGCAGTCTATGAGGGCGGGGAAAGCGAATATTCAAATGAGGCAGCGATCCCCTCAATCACTTTTCCGTCCCAGGATTTCGTGGTTGATGAGACAACCCGTCCCGAGGCTTATACAATCTCAGGAACCGCTGCGGAGCTTGCCAGCGTGGAAATTCTCGCAAACGACCTTTCCCTGGGAACAGCAGAATCATCCTCTGCCCAGAAAGGGGCATCCTGGTCAAAAGAGATTGACTTTACGGGCTTTCAAGACAGCGTAGTGAATTTGACTGCCGTATCAACCGGAGCAACCTCGAAGGCAGTCAGGGGAGCATACACTGAAACCAGCGATGAAACGCCTCCTGAATCCCAAGTTGTCAATGCCCCTGGAAATGAGAACGGCCCCATATCCATAGACTGGACAGCCTCGGATGACAGGAATACAGACTCAACCGCACTTTGGTATAAAAAAGGTGCTGACGGTGTATGGGCAGATACAGGACTTGATGCCCAGCCAGGCTCCGGCGGTACTTATGCTTACACGCCGAAACACGGAGACGGCGACTACTATTTTGCCACCCGCGCCGTGGATACTGCCGGCAATCAGGAAGCCGAACCCACAGGCAGCGGAGATGCTGTCACGCATTATGACACAACGCCGCCGGCTCTGCCTGTCATCACAACGAATCTGGGGAACACTTATTTGACCCGTGACCCCTCAATAACCTTGAACGGAACCTGTACAGACGACGTGGCCGCGATTTACATCAACAAGTCTGGAAAAAGCGTTGCATACAAAGCCGGTGAAAATACATGGACTTACACCGGCATATTGCAGGAGGGCGACAACATCTTCAGTGTCACCGCGGCGGATACGCTCGGCAATGTGAGCGACAAAACTTCAATCATTGTGACATATCAGCCGGTGCCCACGAATGAGGTCATGGGAGTCACTCTTGAATGGGATCCTGTCACCGCGCCTGATTTTGATCATTATGTGCTTTACTGGGGGGAAAGTTCAAGAGCGTATTCCTTTGACAGCGAGGATAACAGCGAAGATATAGTTGTAAACAGCGAGACATCCTACACGGTTACGAATCTTGAAAGGGGCAGAATATATTATTTTGGCGTCATGGCCGTTTATGCCCAGGAAGAAAGCGGATATTCAAATGAAGCCGCTATTCCTTCCATAACTTCTCCCCAGGACAATTTTATAGTTGACGGCGTCAGCGAGGCAGCCTACCCGCTTTCAGGAACAGCCGCAGAACTCGCGGCAGTTGAAATTTTTGCAAATGATATTTCATTGGGAACAATAACATCCTCAAGCGCACAGGAAGGGGCCAGGTGGTCAAAAAAGGTGGACTTCACATCTGTTGGCGAAGGTCAGATTGCCTTGACCGCCATATCCACCGGTGCCACATCAGACGGGGTCACAGGCCTGTATAATGCCGGCGAACTGGATGAAACGCCGCCTGTGTCAGACGCGACAGCATCCGAATATGTGAACGTCGCTTCGATACCTGTTGTATGGACCGCGTGGGATGATATCTCCGGCGTGGCTGTCACCGAACTGTGGTATAAAAAAGAGTTTGATGGTGCATGGCAGGATACCGGACTTTTCCACCAGAAAGGCAACGGAGGCGTTTATATTTATCAGCCTGAGGAGGGAGACGGAACCTATTATTTCGCCACCCGGTCCGAGGATAATGCCGGCAACAGGGAAAGCAGGCCGGCAGGCAACGGTCAGACCAGTACAGTCTATGACGCGACAGTTCCGGAGCCGCCTGTCATCAATGAGTATTCAACAGATAATTCCTATGTAACCATAACCGGAAGTTGCCCGGAAGATACCGTTGCAGTCTATGTCAATGGCTCCGCAGATGGCGTCATCCATACCCCGGGAAAAACCTCATGGAGTTATACAGGCAATCTGGAAGCTGCTGAAAACGCTTATGATGTTGATACCCGGGATGCCGCAGGCAATGTCAGTTCTGAAACGACAATTGTGATTCCACATCAGGACACAGCACCGCCACATTCAAGCGTTGTAAATGCCCCGGGCAGCGGAAACAAGGAATTATCCATAGAATGGACTGCCTCAGATTCCCAGTCCGATGTGGTTTCAACCGAACTCTGGTATAAAAAAGGTGCTGACGGAACATGGGCCGACACCGGCCTCGAAGCCGAGGCAGGAACCGGAGGCATCTATGTTTACACACCTGAACACGGAGACGGAACCTATTATTTTGCCACCCTTTCCACAGACGAAGCTGGAAATGCAGAGTCTGAACCCACGGGCAACGGTGATGCGAGTACAAATTATGATACAATTCCGCCGGTTTCCCCTGTGATCATGACGAACTCCGGCGATGATTATTCAGTCAGCAGCTATAAGGTGACTTTAGGAGGAACCTGTGCAGAAGATACTGCAGTGATTTATATGAACGGTTCAGAAAAAGGTGTCGCTTATACAGCAGGGAAAACATCATGGACCTATAGCGGCGTACTGATATCAGGCACAAACCCCTTTAATGTGACTGCCAAAGACGCGGTCGGCAATGAGAGTGCTGAAGATTCACTTCACATCGCTTATGATCCGCCGCCCGACGGCGTACCTCCTGATTCAAAAATAAATGATCTGACATACAGAGACGGTGTCCTGTATATGACATGGGATGTCTGGGACGACACATCTGGACCTTACCAGACCGAGCTTTGGTATAAAAAAGATGCCGATGGCGTTTGGACCCGTGCTGACGTTCCTTCCCAACCGGGCATTGACGGCATTTTTGTTTATACGCCTGAAAAAGACGGGGACTATTATTTTGCCACCCAGTCCACAGATAACGTCGGCAACGCGGAAGCCCAGCCGAAAGGTGACGGAGACGTTCACACGACGTATGACACGACTCCGCCGGATACTCCTGTCATCACGACAGAGGCAGGCAATGTTTATACAGGCAATACCATCACACTGGAGGGAACCTGTGCAGAAGATGCCGAGACGATATATGTGAACGGTTCTGAGACGGGCGTGACTTATGCCGCGGGTGAAACATCATGGTACTATGGCGGCGATTTGGTGACTGGCGAAAATCTGTTCAGTGTGACTGCCAAAGACGCGGCCGGCAATGAAAGTGCCGAAGCCACGATTCGTGTCACCTACGAACCGCTGCCTGACGACATGACACCGCCGAGTTCAAGCATCACAAACGCTCCGGCATACAGGAACAGCACTTTGTCTCTCAGGTGGGAAGCCTCGGATGACAAATCCGGCGTGGCATCCACAGAACTCTGGTATAAGAAGGGTTTTTACGATGCCTGGAAGACCACCGGCCTCTCGCAAAAGGGTGGGGCCGGCACTTATGCTTACACGCCTGAAAGGGGAGACGGTACCTATTATTTTGCCACCCGTTCCACTGATAATGCAGGGAATGCAGAAGTCCAACTTGCACCTGAAGGGGATGCCAGCACGGTCTATGATACAATGCCGCCAGCCTCTCCTGTTATCAGCGGAAGTTATTCAATCGTCAATTCCTCAGTAACATTAAAGGGAACCTGCACATCAGATGTCGGGGCTGTTTATGTCAACGGCTTTGCCAAGGGGGTTTCTTATACCGCAGGCAGTGTTTCCTGGACTTATGCCGGGGTATTGCAGCCATACATCAAGCAGACCTTTAATGTGACAGCCCAAGACTTGGCCGGTAATATGAGCGTCGCAGATTCAATTTCTATTTTCCCTGAGCTGCGGGATGAAACTGCCCCGATATCGGGCGTGACAACTGCCCCGGCTTATGGGAACGGCACTTTATCTGTTGCATGGAATGCCTCGGATGACAAATCCGGTGTGGCCTCCACAGAACTCTGGTATAAAAAGGGTTCTGACGGCTCATGGGCCAATAGCGGACTTGAGGCTCAGGCAGGCAACAGCGGTACGTTCACATATATTCCTGCGGAGGGTGATGATACCTATTATTTTGCCACCTGTTCCGCAGACAAAGCAGGCAACAGAGAATCCAAACCCGCAGGCGACGGAGATGCCAGCACGTTCTATGATACAACGCCGCCACCTCCCCCTGTCATAATAACGAACGGGGGCGAGGATTTCTCAAACAATATTTCTTTCACAGAACTGACCGGAACCTTACGAAGCGATGTCACTGAGATTTATGTCAATGGTTCCTCGGATGGCGTAACCCTCATACCAAACAGAATCCGCTGGGTTTACAGTGCTGTATTGGGAGACGGGGAGAACCTGTTCAGGGTGACTGCCCAGGACGCGGCCGGCAATATGAGTACCGAAGCATCAATTAATATCCGCTATGGCGGACCTGCCAATGCGGGAATTACGCTTGAGTGGGACCCGGTTACCGCGTCGGATTTTGATCATTATGTGCTTTACTGGGGCGAGGCATCAAGGCATTATACCTTTGACAGCACCCGCAACATGAATGATATCACTGAAATCAGCCCCACATCTTATACTGTCAAAAATCTCACAAAGGATCATATCTATTATTTTGCGGTCAAGGCTGTTTACAGTAACGGCGAAGAGAGTGAGTTTTCAAATGAAGCTGCCATCCCTGCAATCATTTCTCCGTCGTCCGGTTTCCATTTTGAAGAGACCAGCGCGGCTTATACGATTTCAGGAACCGCAGCGGAATTGGCCAGCGTGGGGATATTCGCAAACGGTGCTTTGGTTGGCGTTGCAACATCAACAGCAGCCGACGAGGGTGCGACCTGGTCAGAGGAGATCGCTTTCACGTCTGTCAGCGAGGGCTTGGCAACCCTGACAGCCCGATCAACCGGAGCCATGTCAGCGGCTGTTGACGGCAGTTTGGGCGGTGTTTTTTATGATCGGATAAAACCGGAATCAGCCGCAATCGCGCCGGCGTATGGGAACGGAGAATTGTCTGTCGTCTGGACCGCCTCGGATGATGACTCCGGCGTGGCACTGACCGAACTGTGGTATAAAAAAGAGTTTGATGGTGCATGGCAGGATACCGGACTTTTCCACCAGAAAGGCAACGGAGGTGTTTATATTTATCAGCCTGAGGAGGGAGACGGAACCTATTATTTCGCCACCCGTTCCATTGATAATGCCGGCAATGAAGAAGATTATCCCGGTGGAAACGGAGATGCCAGGACGATCTATGATACAGAACCGCCGGCTCCGCCTTCGGACACTGATTATACAAGTGACGAGTCCTCTGTGGTATTAAGCGGAAATTGTCCTGAAGATACTGCTGCCGTTTATGTCAACGGTTCTGCCGAGGGCGTGACATATATCCCCGGCCAAACGACCTGGACTTACACAGGCGCATTGCACCCGGGTGAAAACACTTTTGAGATAACAGCCGCAGACACAGCCGGCAACATAAGTTCCGGAACAACAATGCAGGTTTATTATGAATCTGATACTTCTCCGCCGACTTCGACGGCAACCGCGCCTGAGTATGGAAACGGAGAACTGTCTGTTGAATGGACCTCCTCGGATGACGATTCCGGCGTGGCCCTGACCCGCCTCTGGTACAAAAAAGATGCGGACGGCGTATGGACTGACACCGGCATTGACGGACAGAACGGAGACAGCGGAACATTTATTTACACGCCTGAAGAGGGAGACGGAACCTACTACTTCTCGGGCCGCTCCACAGATGTTGCAGGCAACGAGGAACCTGAACCCGAAGGCGACGGAGATACGTTCACGGTCTATGACACTATTCCTCCGGATGTGCCTGTTGTGACGACAAATCAGGGAGAAAATTACTCAACATCCAATTCTTTGCTCACCTTGGAGGGGACTTGTCCAGAAGATGCGATTGCCATTTATGTCAACGGCTCCGCGGAGGGCGTGACATACAACTCCGGGGAAACTGGTTGGACATACACAGGCGCATTACAGTCTGGGGAAACCGCGTTTGAAATCACCGCGGCAGATGCGGCCGGCAACAGGAGCAGCAAAGCCTCAATCCGCGTTTATTATGAATTGGATATAACGCCGCCGACTTCGACAGCCACGGCTCCGGACTATGGAAACGGAGAACTGTCTGTTGAATGGACAGCCTCGGATAACGCTTCCAGTGTGGCAATGACCCGCCTCTGGTATAAAAAGGAGACAGATGGATCTTATGCTGATACCGGCCTTGAGGCTCAAACCGGCGACAGCGGCGTATTTGTCTATACGCCTGAAGATGGAGACGGAACCTATTATTTTGCTGTCCGTTCCGCAGATTATGCAGGCAACATGGAAGCCAAACCTGAAGGCGACGGAGATACGTTCACGGTCTATGACACGATCCCTCCGGACGCGCCTGTTGTCACGACAAATTCGGGAGAGGATGATTCAACATACAATGCAGCTCTGACTTTGGAGGGAACCTGTTCGGAAGATGCGGTTGCAGTTTATGTCAACGGCTCCGCGGAGGGCGTGACATACAACTCCGGGGAAACTGGCTGGACATACACAGGCGCATTACAGCCTGGGGAAACCGCGTTTGAAATCACCGCGGCAGATGCGGCCGGCAATATGAGTTCCAAAACGTCAATCCGTATATCTTATGAACCTGATATCGCACCTCCGAGTTCAAGCGCAACCGCCCCGGATTATGGAAACGGAGAACTGTCTGTCGAATGGATTGCCTCGGATGACAAATCCGGCGTGGCCCTGACCCGGCTCTGGTTCAAGAAAGAAGCTGACGACGGCTTATGGGCTGATACCGGACTCGAAGCACAGGCCGGCGACAGCGGCGTATTTGTCTATATGCCTGGAGAGGGAGAGGGAACTTATCATTTTGCCGTCCGTTCCGCAGATCATGCAGGCAATATGGAGGCCGAACCTACAGGTGACGGAGATACCCGCACAATCTATGACACTGTACCTCCGAAATCACTGGCCGCGCCGCCAAGCTATGGAAACGGCATTCTTTCCATTATATGGGAAGCGTCGGATCCTGAATCCGGTGTGGCCTCGACTGAACTCTGGTATAAGAAAGAGGCTGACGGAATATGGGAGAATACCGGCCTTTCTCCGCAAACTGGTGATTTCGGCGCGTTTTCTTATACGCCTGACTACGGAGACGGCATCTATTATTTTGCCTCCCGATCTGTGGACACCGCGGGGAATGCGGAACCTGAACCCACAGGCGACGGGCATGACCACACGTTCTATGATACAACGCCGCCGGATTCAGCTGCCTCTGCGCCGGCTTACGGATCACTCGAATTCCCTGTTGAATGGACCGCGTCGGATGCGGTATCTGGTGTGGCCTCGGTAAAACTCTGGTACAAAAAAGGGGATGCCGGTGTCTGGACAGATACAGAAATGCTGCCCCAGACCGGTACTTCCGGAACATTCATGTATGTTCCGGACCAGGACGACACCTATTATTTTGCCACGCGTTCAGCAGATAATGCCGGCAATGAAGAGGCCGAACCCGCAGGCTACGGAGATGTCCGCACGATTTATGACACAGTGCCGCTGAATCCTCCTGTTATAACGACACACTCAGGCAGGGATTATGCCACCGCGGAGGTTTCTGCCTCACTGACCGGAACCTGCGAAGAGGATGCTGTGGCGATTTATGTGAACGGGTCTGTATCCGGCGTGACTTTCGATGCCGATGACGCTTCCTGGGCTTATACCGGGACGTTGCAGGCAGGTGAGAATTTTTTTGAGATAACTGCTCAGGACGCGGCCGATAATATGAGCGAGCCTGCTTTGATCATGGTCACGCTCACTTTTGATGCGCCGGCCGGAGGCTACATCGCAGACAATATTATCCCCGCGGAACAGATTATCCAATCTGAGGACGGAGATGGTATTATCACTATCTATTTTAAAATAAAAGATCCCGCGGGCAGCCTGTGTACTCTGCATACGTTCCAATACAGCACAGACGGCGGCGTGTCCTGGGATTCACCTTCTGACGGCGACAGTTCCGGTGCCCTGAGCAGCGGCTGGCAGGATAACGGTGCTGTTTATTACAGCAGCGCGGCCAGCTTTGACATTGCCCAGGAATATGCTTTCTTCTTCAGCACCAGACACGGAGATATCGCGGGACTTGATGAAACAGAGCAGGATGATGTTCGAGTTCGCTTTACAGTGAATAATGGCAATTTCGACAGTCTCTCTCCTGTGACTTCGGAGAACTTCCTTGCGGATAATCTTTCCCCGGGCATGGAAATCTCATATCAACGCCCCGATCCGTATAAAGAAGGGGACGGCATTGAACTGACGGCTGTTTTCAGCGATGCAAATGCCATGGCGGGCAATCCCCAGATAAGCATTGACTACGCTGACACTGGAACCGATGTCACTGCCGAAAACATGGATGAAACAGCAGATAACAGGACTTGGACATACAGCGGGATTATTCCGCCAGAAAGCGACGGAATCGCCATTATTACGGTCACAGGTTCTGACACAGTCGGCAATCCGGTGGGGATACACAGCGGGAACACCTTTGTTGTGGATAACGAGGAACCGGAGATTGAAAGTTGCACCATTGACTACGCGAACAATGTCATTGAGATCACCTTCAGCGAAGGGAATATGCAGTATGCAGCGGACAAAGCCAACTACAGCTTTACGCCTTCCCTGGAATTTGCCCAAGGTGAGATTACCAATCCTGAAGACGGCGTGTATCGTTTGCAGATGGTTTCTGTCCCGGAGGATATGATTTTTGCATTGACGGTGAGCGGCATAGAAGATTCAGCAGGAAATGCCATTGCTACGACTCTGATGATAAACGACGATGATGGCGATGACATGCCGGATGACTGGGAAGATGAGATGGGTGTGGCCGATCCGGATGGCGATCCGGATGAAGATGGTCTGAGCAATATTGAGGAGTTTGACAGCAACACGGATCCTAGCAATTCAGATACAGACGGGGACAGCCTGCCTGACGGATGGGAGGCCGCCCACGGTTCTGATCCCAATGACAACACCGGAATCAACGGAAAAGACGGAGATGTTGACGAAGACGGCAGGACCAACTTCGAGGAATATACGGATACCCTGCCGGAGCTGACACCCCCTCAGACCGTCAAAGTCTTTCCTTATGACGGCGCGGGAATGGACGGAGATACGACCCGTGTGCCAAGCAACACCTCGTTCTATATTCTGATTGAAGATGCTGACGGTATCAATATCGGAGATTCAGCCAGCGTTGTGTTTGCAATTGACGACGGGGTGAATGATGTATATCTGCGGGATATGAGCGACACGACGGTCCGATGGATAAGTCTTGACGGAGACGCAACCGAACTTTGGGTCGTGTATGACAGATCCAGAGAGGATGGTTTGCTGAAAGATTACCCATACAACGCTGATGTCAGCATTCAAACTGAGATCAGAGACAGAGAACAGGGGCGGGCGGAAGATGTGTATGACTTCAATGTCGAGAGCGCTGCTGAACACGATAATGCTCAGGACAACCTCCCGGATACTGGAATCGTGACTTCATCCGACGCTGCCCGACCGTATGACACAGGCGTTCAGGCAAACAGCGGTGATTTTGAAGGAGCCAGGATTTTCTATGATACGGATGAGCCGGTGAAGCCGACATTCGGGCCTGAGAATGAACTGTCAAATGTTGATGCAGAGAATGTGACGCCTGTGGGATCACCTGTGAATCTTCAGCCGCCAACGGTCTTTGACACCCCTGTCAGGGTCTTTGTTCCCTGCCCGGGTGACGTGGAAACGGAGGAACTGAGCGTGTATGTGCTGACGGCAGGAGAGTGGATCCAGGTTTGTGATGCAGACGGCAATGTCCTGCCCGGGAATGAGAGAACCATGATAGCAGGTTCCCGCGTGGATCACAATGACGGCGATGTGCCCCTGATTGAGATTCAGCTCCGCCACTTTTCCGGGGTTCAGGCAGGGTACAGAAAAGGCGCCAGCGGCGGTAAGAGCAGTGACTGTTTCATTTCCGCAGCAATGTTCGCCTCGGAACGCATTCAACTGACACCTTGGATACTTGGTTTCATCTTCATCTTGGGAGTAGCCGCTTATTGTGCGAGGAGGCGTTTTTCATAGGCCCTCGTTCCCAAAGCTTGTGCCCCCTCGTTCCCAAGCTCCTCGTTCCCAGGCTCTCCGCCTGGGAACGCATGCTGACAGGCTCTGCCTGCCGTGTACTCGGAATTGTCCTATAGGAACGACTGAAAAACGACTGAAAACAGATCGGATTCAAAGAAAGGAGGATAATTATGCTGTCGGTGAGAGGAGTTTATGAAAATGGACAGGTAAGATTGCTGGAATCCGTTAATTACCCGAAACATGCCAAGGCTGTTGTTATCATTATTGAGGAAACGGACCCTGAAAGCCGGGAAACTGAAGGAATGATTAACGCTCGTGAGGATATTGAAACAGAAAGGAATGGAACAGAGACAGTTGAAGACAAAGTGGAACTGTCGGCCGTCACAGACACATCAGAAGATTTTCTCTCGAAAGAAGAACTGGACTACTATTTCAATCTGGAATCACTGTTATGAGAGACTTCAAGCGTGGTCAGATATGGCTGGTCAATTTTGATCCGAGCTTCGGA
>JAOZLU010000446.1:0-5662 GCA_029934695.1 Desulfobacterales bacterium
CTTGATGTTTGATGTTTGATGCTTGATGTTTGATGCTTGATGTTTGATGCTTGATATTTTGATTTACAAAGGAGCATTTTATGACATCGGCCCCGCCGATGACATACGCACAGATGAAAATCCCGGGTTGTAGGGTGGGTGGAGGATTTCGATTTTTTACGCAGTAAAAAACGGAATCCGCAACCCACCTTGACAAACGCACAAACGAAATCATTGAACATATTTACATAGGAGGTATAAATCATGAAAAAAACAATTCAACTATGTGTGTTATCTTTGCTTATTTTCTTTCTTATGCTCATCTCATCAACCTCGGCTCAGGATAGTGAGCAGGACCGCGAGAGACTTTATATGACTAAATTCTGCATAACCTGCCACGGGCAAAAGGGAATATCCGTTGCTCCCAATTACCCCAATTTGGCCAAACAGAACGAACAGTATCTGGTCAGTCAGATGAAGGACATAATTAAGAAAAAGAGGGCTAACAAACTCACTCTGCTGATGACTGAACACCCGGTCGTAATTAGTATCAGTGATGAAGAAATAGCCGCTGTCGCAATCTATATGACAAATATCAAATTAACCCCGTAATTGTTTAAGCCGAAAAGGAACTTCTCCATTTTCGCATGAGCACCGAATTGGAGGTCTTTGGCGGAAGTTACGGGTCCAGAGATTACAGATTTCTGGGAACCGTAGGCTTTCATGACGGGCTGATCTGTGCCTGCCCTGAAACAGGGTGAGAATGAGATATGGATGGCAGTTTCCGAAGCATTCGCCGGATGGGGAGTTCAGGCCAGGTTTGATGATATGGAGGGGTAACATGCTGATTTTTCAACTTTCATAATCAGCTCAAAAGATAATCAAAGCATTAGCTGAAGAGTACCCGGATGTCTTATGTCGTTTTCAGCATAATGATATTTATCGTACTGATATTTACTGAATTTGCCTTGTCGGAGAAGCCGCAGAGGGTAAATCTCAGCAGATCAGAAAGAGTGAAAACCTCCCCTTTGAAGGGGTCAGGAGGATGTGATTTCGGATGGTTGATCCCGCGGGTATCGCCGGTGAGAAGCTGGCCTTCATGGCCAAACTCTGGACGGTTCACCGCAAATCGGCCAAAGCCTATGCGGAGAAGTTCGGCTGCGAATGGGTGCCGGACAGGAGACCCTGGGAAGTGCCCTGCGACATCGCCATGCCCACCGCCATGGAAAACGAGCTGGACGGGGCTCATGCCCGTGTTCTGATCGAGAACGGGTGCATGGCCGTCTGTGAAGGGGCCAACATGCCCTGTACGTCGGAGGCGGTTCATGTGTTTCAGGATAAAGAGGTGCTCTTTGCCCCGGGCAAGGCGGCCAATGCCGGCGGGGTGTCCGTATCGGGCCTGGAAATGACCCAGAACAGCCTGCGGCTGGCCTGGACCCGCGAAGAAGTGGATAACCGGCTGAAGATGATCATGAAGAGTATCCACGGAACCTGTCTGGAAGTGTCCGGGAAGTACGGTTCGCCAGGCAATTATGTAGCGGGTGCCAACATTGCCGGGTTTGTCAAAGTGGTGGATGCCATGCTTGATCAGGGGGTGGTGTAGTCATGAAAGGTTTTTATGACAGAATTTGCCGCAACCGAGGAGTATGCCCATATGCATCAGGCTGAGACTGCCGGACGGGGTTTGCAACCCCGTCCGAAACCTTTGCTTTCGTGGATATGCAAAACATTGCGGACGGGGTTGCAAACCCCGTCCGGCACATCATGGATCTTAGCTTGATGCTTATGGGGTGTATGCCACCAGCACGGTAATCACCGAACCGTCGTCAGATCGGGCAGAGTGCCGTTTTTCAGAGGCCGGGGAAGTCTCCGGGATCATGCCTTCCGCATATTCGGGCGGATGAGCGCATGAAGCCCGTCGGTCAGGGGTCTCAGTGCGTAGATCGCTCCGTCCCCTGTTCGGATTGTTCCGGTCACTTCTCTGTTCTGAACCACAAAGATCGCATTTCCGAAAGGTTCATTCCCGGTTTCTCCGTACCAGGTGAAATCTCCGGCATGTCTCTCCTCGGTTCTGGTTCTGGAAATCGGGTAAGTTGCGTCGTCAGAGAGATTGAGATTCAGCAGGTCTTCTGTTTCCAGAAGGTCCGCATTCACTCCGTGTCCGACAGCATTTTTTCCAGACCGGATGTAAGGAAATCCCCTGCCCCGCACCCGGCGAGGATTTTTACGGCCAGGATGCACAATATATCACCAATCCCCGCTCATACACCAAGCTGGATGCCCCCCGATTCCGCAGCCTCGTGGACAATGGTGCGGGATAATATAGTCAGGCTGATCCGGGAGGTGAGGATCAATGCAGACGGAGAGGTGAGAGGATATGAGATTCAGACCCGAACATTATCTTGAAGCCGCTTATGAGCGAATAGACGCTGCAAGAAAACTTCATAATGAACGGCACTATCCGGAGGCGATTTATTTTGCGGGAGTCGCGGTGGAATGCCTGCTACTTGCATACAGAACAAGGGAGAACCCTGAGTTTGAAAGCAGGCATGATCTCAGAAAGCTTCTGAAAGAGAGCGGAATGACAAATTTTATCCGTCAGAAAGACCTGATAAGACTGCCTGCGCTTCTGGGAGAAGTGTGGTCACGCTGGAAAAACAATTACCGGTTTGCCTCTTACGGAAGACTGACTTCGGAATTCAGAAAAATAAAGCTTGGCAGGGGAATCAGAGGTGACATTCTGAAGCTGAATTCCGATGTTGTCATCCGCAATGCCATAGAAATCATCAACCTGGGAGTGAGACGATGGAATTCAGGGAAGAGTTAGAGAAAATGGTGTCCCGGATAGGACTTGAAAACCCGGTGCTGGAGATTGACATGACTCCGACAGGCAGATTCGGCGGCTTTGTCATTTCCGAGTCATTCTCGGGAATGTCACATATTGATCGCCAGAATATGCTCTGGGACAAATTGGACAAAATACTGGATGAAAAAAGACGGTTGAAAATAGTGGGTCTGCTGACGATGACACCTGCCGAGGTGGAGGACGCAGATTCTTATGACTGATGTAAAGAGGATGCCCAATATACCACCAATCCCCGCTCATACACCAAGTTGGATGCGGGCGGAAACGACCTCCCCGATTCCGCAGCCTCGTGGACAACGTGACCGGGCTGATCTGGGAGGTGAAGATCAATACAGACGGCGAGGACTCAAAAATCGTTCAGGTCCTTATAAATATTCTGATTATAACGGACTGTGCCCGGGATGCTTTTTAACAACCGCAGAGAGCCGCAGAGGAGGCACAGAGAGCCACAGAGTTCTTACTGTTTTCTCTGCGGTTCTCCGCGGCTTCTCTGTGGCTCTCTGTGGTTTTTACGGTCACGTCAGTGTATCAAAATTTATTTCATCATGTCACTCTGTTTATCTGTTTTCGGCATCGGGTTTGCTGCTGTTCACAACATTTTCATACCAGGCTGACAGATCCCGGCATGATCCATGATCAGAGGTGTCTGCTGACCGAAGCCGGTACACTCGTGATGCGGCGGGGAATATTCAGTCTGTCAGCGGCATGGGGATGCCGGAGGGGAAAACGGAGTATGGGCATGAGGGTCGCCGCATCACGGAAAGCACCGGTTTTGGTTACACTCAATTCATTTATCTGAAAATTGTAAACGGAATTGTCTTCTATTCAGGCTGTGGAAGGTGTGTGTTTTCATTCTCCATTTCCAACTCTTTTGAGATGTTCTGCACTTCTTTGAAAAACGGTTCAGAAAATTTTGTTTTTATCAGAAAGTTGCTGTAAACAGAATTGCCTTCTGTTTTGCCTGTGAAAAGTACATGCTGAAATTGCTGAATGGCTTCCCAAGTTTTTTCAGAATTCTTATGTTGTGTCAGAAACGGAAAGTTTTTTGCCGCTTTAGAAATTTCCCCGATGTTCATATAAAACAAATTTGTGTCACCTTTTAATATGTCTGCAAGCGGTCTGTCTTTTATTGCTGAAACAAAACCGGAAGCCACATTCCCGCTCACAGCCTTCTCAAACATGGCTTTTCCAACCGACACGATCAGGTTGTTATCCTTAACCCCGGCATATAACTGCATCATCCCAAACATGGTGAAAACATAAGCTTCATCATCTCCAAGCATTGTTTTGCTGATCATTGCCTGATTTTCAGGTGATAGTGCCGATACAGCTATGTCTATGACCGTTTTCATCTTGGCTTCATCTTTAATGGCCAGTGTTGACAAAGCATTATAATTGAACATGTTAATGCTCATGCCGTCATATATCCCCAAGTTGAAATTTCCGGCAAGATTGGCGACCACATCCTTTTCCATGTCAACACCGAAATCCGTCCTGATTTTTTCCAGTTTGTCATTAAATTGTTTCACACCTGCCTGGGTCAGTGTTTCCAAAATCATCCTGTAATATTCCGGAGCATTTATTGAAAAAGATAATAATAATGCAGGATTTTCCTTTACTCCCAGAACAATACCTTTGTTAAATTTAATATTTTTCGCAATATTCAAAGTTGCTGATCCGGGAACCATGTTGAAAACACTCTTTGCAACAAAATCTTTGCTTTCAAGGTCAACTGAGATGCCTGCGATTTCACAATCTTTTAAATGTTTAAAATTGCCGCGGATGTATGACGTATGTTCTTCATCTGATTCTTTTGAAATATTTTGGATGGCAGCCTGATTGTTTTCTGCAATTTTTTTAATGTTCGCATAAACAAATATTTCTTCCCGGTCATTCGCTTTGGCGACCACATCCTGATAAGCTTTTGTTTCAGACAGTGATGTCTTTCCTGATATGACGGATGTCATAAAGGCTTTTGCGTCTGCTTTCGGGCTTATCCCTATAAAAAGATATGGGCCCTTTTCAAATATATAACCCCTTATGTCCTCATTTTCTTTTTCAAAGACCGTAAGCTGTCCTTCCTGGCTGAATTTAACCGCCGGAATTTCATTTTTTATCAGAATTTTTAATTTTTCAGCCACCTTCTGCCCATCAGTGACAGGAATAAAAAATAAGTTCGTGGCATCTGCCTGTTCCCATCTTGTTTTCAGACTGGCCCCCGAAGACAAAGCGGAATTTTCTTCCTTCCACTTAAAGCCATTGACCAAAAAGCCGATTTCCTTTTCCGTGTCCACCCCGTTCGCTTCCAGTTCACTGATAACAAGGGGGTTAAATCCAAGTTTGTTTTTAATTTTTTCAATATCATTGACAGGTTTGCCAAAAAATGAATTTTCAGTTACAGAAAAATGTTCGTAAATGGTTTCAACAGATCCCAGTTTAAGCATGAATTCTGTGTTTTCAGGCAGAATTTTCAGCACATTGTCTGTTTTTCTGATTTCATTTCTGATGTCGGGGTCATGGTTCTTTGCCAAATAAGCACCTATGAATAATGATGCAACAGCTACGCTCAAAAGAAGAATTTTTTTCATATCATCCTCAAATTAAAGAATTTATGTCATTTTTGACAGTGAAAAGTTGAAAATCCCTGCCGGAGTTTGCAACCCGGCTTTTTCGTGATGTTTTGCCCTCTTTCATAAATGCCTGATTCCCACCGGAAAAGCCGGGGTTTCCCCTGCTGGCCCCCTGCTGGACGGGGTTTGCAACCCGTCCGTGAAGTTTTGTTCTCCTGGCGGGGTTTGTTATAAGTAAGTACCTGGC
>JAOZLU010000446.1:5762-5939 GCA_029934695.1 Desulfobacterales bacterium
TATATTTTCAGGCAGTTGTATCACGGATCAGACAGTTTTCCCCATTGTGAACCGCAGATGAACGCGGATGAACGCAGACGGCCTGTCTGCCACTGACTCCCCTGCTGGACGGGGTTTGCAACCCCGTCCGTGAAGTTTTGTTCTCCTGGCGGGGTTTGTTATAAGTAAGTACCTGGC
>JAOZLU010001019.1 GCA_029934695.1 Desulfobacterales bacterium
GGTTTCGTTTTTTACTGCGTAAAAAATCGAAATCCTTCACCCACCCTACATGCCCCAGTGGATCAGAATATGTTCCGGCTCCCTGCTCAGAAATTCACCCCATCCCAGGCCTCCATTTAAAATTTCTGTCAGATTTCCTCTTGAGATGACAATAATGGCTCCGGTTACGGAAATAATAGTCCCGGCGATTTTTATCCTGTTCAGTTTTTCTTTAAAAAAATAAGCGGAAAGGAGGGTGATAAATATCGGATTGTTTGCGATAATCAGCGACGCCCGGCCTGCGTCAATCAGTTTAAGCCCTTTGAAAAAGAAAACATTATATGAAAATATACCCGTCATTCCAAGAAGAATAAGGGGGATGACCTGTCCTCTTTTTATCTTGGGAAACCTGCCTTCAAATTTCCAAGTCATCACAAGCAGGAAGGTTGAAGCGACCATGAATCTTAGAAAAGCGGCTGAAAAGGGGCCCACATTTTCTGCAATGATTTTCCCTGCAATAAATGTGCCGCCCCAGAAGAATGCCGTTGACGACAGTTTTAAATAAATAAGCATTTCAGTTTTTTTCAGCTTCCTGATCAGTCTTTCTCAGATTCTGGTCGGATGCCGGTTTTTCGCTATCCTGTTCGGCTTCTTTGGCATCCGAGCCAGATTTTTTGGCATCTTCACCGGATTTTTCAGGAGCCTGTCCAGCTTCTCTGGCATCCTCACCGGATTTTTTCACATCTTTCCCGGATTTGGCTTCTTTGGCATCCGAGCCAGATTTTTTGGCATCTTCACCGGATTTTTCAGGAGCCTGTCCAGCTTCTCTGGCATCCTCACCGGATTTTTTCACATCTTTCCCGGATTTGGCTTCCGAGCCAGATTTTTTTGCACCCGAACTATCCGCCGCAATCGTCAGAGGTTCTATCTTTACCTTGCATTTAATGTCTTTCAGCTTGTCACTCATCATCTGAATTTCATGGAGCTTCATTTTGGTCGTGAGGCTGCTTTTCAACCCTTTTTTCACCTCAAATCTGAGTGAAAGAATCGAAAAATTCTTGCCTTTGATCCCTCTGGCCCCTGCCATGACAATAACCAGCGTTCCGGGCTTTTTATTATTCACAATGTGCATCAGGGATGACGTCTGTTTTGTTTTGTCAGCTTTTTTGAAGGTAAGAATTTCAGTGTCATATTTCATCACCAATTTTACCCCGGCCAGATTGTCCACAAGATCAATCATCACCGGCACATCAACAGATTGGCCTGATTTTGCTTTGACCGCAGGGATGCTGAGTTCCGTTCCCCAAGCCCCGGATGTTGAAAATAATGTGGCAGTCACAAAAATGATCAAACCCAGTTTTACCGGAATACGTTTCATTTCATTCACCTCTTTCGTTATAAAATTTTTTTATTGTCAAGGCTCGACAGTTTCACCGTCGAGCAGTTTCCTGAAATTCGTAGGGCGCGGAACCGGCTCAGACAGATATGGCTGTGTCCGTCCGCTCCAGACAGGCTTGTACCTCTGACGTACCATAAAATTTCCGGTCTTGCAACCCCGGCAAATATTGAATAATCTGAAAGTTGATCAAAGATATATATTTTTCCTGATTATAACGCCTTTTGGGGTGCTGCAATTCGTTGT
>JAOZLU010000447.1 GCA_029934695.1 Desulfobacterales bacterium
CAAAACTGTTTCAAAACTGTTTCAAAACTGTTTCAAAACTGTTTCAAAACTGTTTCAAAACTGTAGGGTGGGTGAAGCGAAGCGTAACCCACCATTTTTTTTACTACGAACTACGAACTGAACTACGAACTGAACTACGAACTGTTTTTTAATTATGAGATCAGATGAGATAAAACAAGTGATTGACAAGGTGAACATATTTGATATTCCTTATGATGTCGGGGTATTCAGACCGGAGAAATTAGTTTCCCGTTTTATCAATCCAAGATGGAACAGGGGGGTTTCCAAATCTCTCGGTGCCGGCGATTTGATGAACATCAAATCCGTTGTTGTTTATGTTCTGTTTACAAATGTGCCAGTTGACTATTATGTGAAATTTGATCTGAGTTTAAACCTTTTAACCTGGTTCAAATATAACAGCAACTATCCGTTTTATTATGATGACTATGGTATTCTGAGAAAAGAGGCGGCTGTATATGGCGGACTCGGCAAACTGGGAAAGAACAAGTTGTTCTTTAGCAGCAGATTCGGATTCAACTGTAAAATTGATCTGATTCTGACTCAGGAAGAATTCGACGAATATTATGACTTCACAGGTGATTATAAATTGAAATATTGTGAAAACTGCGATATTTGTTTCAAAGCCTGTCCGAGCAGAGCATTATATGAACGGCTATATAAAAATTTTGAATATAAATGTTTGTCAACACTTGGAAAAGACAACAGGGTATTCACTGATTACAGACTTACCAAAGACATTTGTTATAAGTGCAATAAAAGTTGTCCTTATTCCAAAGCATTAGCAGAAAAAATACCCGAAGAGATAAGGGACAGAAGATTCAGATGGGAGCTGATAGAAGGTCCGGAATACAAGGCAATGTGGCCTTACAGTTTCAGAAATATATAAAGAGGAGAAGAACCGGAATTTATACGGCATGTTCTCCAGTCCGGCATGTTCTCTAAGTTTACACTAATGTTAGATACCAAAAAAATAATGAATGGGAACGACCTGATAAAAAATATCTATTATCTTAAAAGAGAGAATAATGTACATCGTGAGAATGCCATCACGTTCTCCTGCCTGGGGAAATTAATGTCCACAAACGGTTTTGAACTGGACAAATGGAAGAAAGACATAGACCGTCTGATCCGTGAGGCAGTGAAAGAGAGAGAGGTGTCGCACTGTCCTCTCATCATCGGACTTGCAGAATCCGGCATTGTCCCTTCGGCACTTTTCCATCAGGCACTTAGGGAACAGCAGATTCAGGCTGACTGGGTATGTTCCACACGCCGACCTTCGCACGGAATTCATTTTAGTGAAAGCCACTCCCATGCGCCGGATCACACGCTGCCTCTGCCCTGTCATCCCCCCACGGAATTATGGTTTGTGGAAGACGAAATCACCACAGGCCGGACAGTTCTCCGACTGGCCCTGAGTTTATGCGGGACGATGAATGTCAGACAGGTGCGCTTTTTTGCCATTGCAGACGCTCGCAGTGCGAGCCATGCGGATCAGTTCCGCTCTGTTCTCAAAAATCATGGCATTGAGTGTTCAGTCCATACGCTGTTTCACCTGAAACAAAGGGACGGAGATCACCATAACAATGCTCTTGTATTGGTGGAAAACGCCCTTCAGGAGACGAGGATCAGCGAGTCAGAGGAAAATTTTGAAAATAGTTGGCATTTCCCCCGTCAACGGCCTGCCCTTCAAAGCCAGTCAGATGTCGTGTTCCCGGACCGGAGCCTGAGAACAGGAGGAATGGAAACAGGAAAAAACGGGACGATTCTGGCAGTGGGAGAAGCCATTGACATGGCCGTAAGACTTGTACAGGCGCATCCGTGTCTGTCATTTCGTCATGTCACTCTCAGCCCCTGGGAGACAGATGGGAAAAATATTTTCAACCGCCTGGATATCGGGGAGAAATATTATCTTTATAATTATCACACCCTCGGTTCCCCGCTTTATGTGCTTAACGATCCTATTGATGATGACGTCGGAATCAGGATTGAGAGTTTGCTGACTGACAAAGGGTTTCCGGTTGAGCATCTGGTTTTGAATTCATAAAATAAAAAGAGTGTAACCCTTAAATTTTGGAGAACTGACATTTTCCTGGTGCGTCAGCATAAGCGACGCAATCATTGACAGTATCACATAGCCAAGAAAAAAATACAGCCCGATCTGAACTTCAGCGTTTGTAAGCCTGTCCTTGTTGACAGTGAAATAGGTGAGCAGCAGGGCCACGACAAACACATCCGCCATGGACCATTTCCCGATGCGTCTGATCATGCACAGGCTTTGAGAGGCCAAAGACTGACCCGGGCCAAGCAGTGCCAGTCCCATGATGAGTGTTTTGAGAAAAGGAATCATCACACTGAACAGAAACAGGGGAATGGCGACAGGTATGTTTCCTGAAGTGAAAAGCGTTTCAATGGTCGTTATGATGCCCTTTGACTGGAACAGGAAAACCACTTTGCCGAGAACAGCGATATCCTTGTAAGTGACAATCATCAGAATCGGGGCAGACAGCCCGACCGTCAGAGCAACTGATGAAATAAGCAGCATAGTGCCAATAAAGAATGCCTTGTCTGATATGACAACATAAATGAACAGCAGAGAAATCCCCGAGAGTACAAAGAATGCAATTGTTGCCACGGTTGCACGCTTTTTGTGCCTTGCAGCCGCGGCAATGACTTCATTCAAGGCTTTAACTTCTTTGGAATAGCCGTTATAAATACCCAGCGTGATAAATTCCCCGGCTTTCCTGAGAAGGCTTTTCACTTTGGGCATTGTGTGCAACCTGTCTGTCAGTTCCCCTGTTTTACGTTCATACTCCCGGGCCTCAGAATAGGCAGTCCAACCGGCCCAGAGCAGCATGGAAATAAACAGAAAGCATAAAATTGCTGTCCCGATTTTACGCAACATAGGTTTTTTAAGTTTTAAGTTTTAAGTTTTAAGTTTTAAGTTTTAAGTTTTAAGTTTTAGATATTGCAACATTTTGAAACGAAACAAAGCCGTCTGAGTAAAACGCGCCCCTCTGTTTTCCGGACAGCCGCGGCTCCGTCCAACCCCATTTTTGTGACAGCTATCTGCAACCTTTTGTACACTCAATCCTTTTTACGAAATGATTAATTCCATACAAAACAAATTATGTCAATCATAAATTTTTTTAAGTTGCTATTTTTTTAAGTTGCTATTATTTAAAGAATATATTAGATCATAAGAGAATCTGAGCGTAAACAATTTTGCAGGAACAGCGGTTTGAAAATATTTGCATAAAAAAACAGAATGTTAAGCCGGCCAAGCATGTTTGGAGAGGAACATAATGAAAAAACTGATTTTATTGACAATGGGCACAATTATCTTTCCTTGCGGGCAAGACATGGCTGAACCGCAAAACCATGCCATATCCGATGGTTTCAGATATAAAATCGAACAATTTGAGGATATTAAGATACTCCGTTACCAGGTTCCCGGTTTTGAGGACTTGTCGCTCAAACAGAAAAAACTGGTTTACTACCTTTATGAAGCCGGACTTTCAGGAAGAGATATTATCTGGGACCAGAATTATAAGCATAATCTTTGCATCAGGAAGACTCTCGAAGCCATTATTGAACATTATGAGGGAGACCGTGACACTGAAGAATTTCAAAATTTTATGATATATATCAAAAGAGTGTGGTTTTCAAACGGTATTCATCACCATGACTCGACAGATAAAATATGCCCCGAATTTTCAAAAGAATATTTTGTCAGACTGCTCCGGGATTCCAAAGGGGCTGAGTTTCCATTACAGGAAGGGGAAACCATTGAGACACTTGCCGAAAAATTGACACCGATTCTGTTTGACCCTCTGATTGACGCAAAACGGGTGAACCAAGCTCCTGACAAAGACCTGATTGTAAATTCTGCCAATAATTTTTATGAGGGGGTCACGCAGAAAGACGTTGAGGCGTATTATGAAAATCTGGCCAATCCCAATGACAAAACCCCTGTTTCTCACGGATTAAATTCCAAGATTCTCAGGGAAAATGGAAAAATTATTGAAAAAAAATGGAAAATTGATGGAATGTACTCCCAGGCCATTGCTCAGATTGTCTTTTGGCTTGAAAAAGCGCTGACGGTCACAGAGACGGATGCGCAGAAGGCTTCACTGGAAAAACTCATTGAATATTACAAAACAGGGGACCTGAAAACCTTTGATGAATACAATATCCTCTGGATTCAGGATTTGGAATCAAGAGTGGATGTGGTTAACGGATTTATTGAAGTTTACGGCGATCCGCTGGGAATGAAGGCGTCCTGGGAGTCGGTGGTCAGCTTTAAAGATATGGAAGCGACCAAAAGGGCTGAAATTATCAGCCATCATGCCCAGTGGTTTGAAGACCATTCCCCGATTGACCCGAAATTCAGGAAAAAAAAAGTGAAAGGGATTACCGCAAAGGTGATAACGGTTGCCGCACTTGGGGGCGATTGCTATCCGTTCACTCCTGTCGGAATCAACCTGCCAAATGCCGACTGGATCAGAAAAGAGCATGGTTCCAAATCTGTCACAATGGGAAATATCACATACTCATATCATCAGGAGTCTCTCGGAAGCGGATTTCTTGAAGAGTTCACATACTCTGAAGAAGAAAAAAAATTGGCTGAAAAGCATGGTTTTCTTGCCGGCAATCTGCATACGGATCTTCACGAATGCGTCGGACATGCCTCAGGTCAGATGCTGCCCGGTGTCAGTGCAGAGGCATTGAAGAATTATCAGTCTTCCATTGAAGAAGCTCGCGCTGATCTGGTTGCACTCTATTATATTATGGATAAGAAATTGACCGAACTCGGTGTGACGCAAAATTCGGATGTCGCAAAAACAGAATATGACAGTTACATCAGAAACGGTCTGATGACCCAACTGACAAAAATTGAGTTGGGCAAGAATATTGAACAGGCCCATATGAGAAACCGTCAGATGATTGCAAAATGGGTTTTTGAAAAAGGAGCATCTGAAAATGTGATTTCCAAAAAAGTCAGAGAGGATAAAACCTTTTTTGTGATTAACGATTATGAAAAATTAAGAGCCTTGTTCAGTGAATTGTTAAAGGAGGTTCAGAGAATCAGGTCAGAGGGGGATTATGAAGCTGCCAGAGCACTTGTTGAAAATTACGGCGTAAAAGTTGATCCGGAATTGCATAAGGAAGTCAAAGCCCGCTATGAAAAGCTTGGTCTGGCCCCTTATAGCGGATTCATCAATCCTGTGTTCAGACCTGTTGTGGAAAAGGGCGAAATTGTTAATGTGAAGATTGAATACCCGGATGGTTACGCCAGCCAGATGATGGATTATTCAAAAAGATATTCATTTCTTCCAACTTATAACTGACTCGACAGAGAAAAGTTGAAAGTAAAAACTTGAAAGTAAAAAGTTTGTCAAGGATAAAAAATGGACGAAAACAAGACACCTGTTATCATTGGAAGCGATCATGCCGCTTATTGTCTGAAAGAAAAAATAAAAGCATGTCTTATGGAAAAACGAGGTGTCGAAGTTGAGGATGCCGGCACTCACAGCGAAGATTCGGTTGATTATCCGGATTTTGGGATCAGGGTTGCAGATTCTGTTTCAACCGGGAAATTTGGGCGGGGCATACTCCTTTGCGGTACAGGCATCGGCATGTCCATGGTTGCCAACAGATTTCCGTATATCCGGGCCGCGCTTTGCAATGATCTCTTTTCTGCCATCATGAGCAGAAAACACAACAATGCAAATGTACTGGTCATGGGAGGCCGTGTTATCGGGGATGTGCTTGCCGAGGGAATTCTGAATGCCTGGCTCGACACTCCTTTTGAGGGCGGGCGGCATCAGTTGCGGTTGGAGAAGTTTGACAGGATCGGCTGACATACCCGATTCAAAAAAATGTAGGGTGGGTGAAGCG
>JAOZLU010001020.1 GCA_029934695.1 Desulfobacterales bacterium
ATCCAGCATCTAACATCCAGCATCTATCCGTCTTTCTGAATGCGTTCAACGATTTTTTTGTGAACCAGGCGTTCTTCCTCACTTGCATGATGGTCAAACCAAAGCCCGCATCCGGAAGCATAAGGAATGTTGGCCATCACATCATTGGCTGTCACCTCCACCTTGCCGTTCTGGACATCTTTGGGGTGGACAAATTTGTACGAATCCACAACTCCTTTTTCCACCAGTAGGACTGCACTTGCCAAACCATCAAAATCAGAACGAGTCAAAAGTCTCATCAAAATCCCTCCAGAATTTAAAATAAACAGATCAGCTCCTTTGTTCTTTTTTTATCCTTGTGATCATAGATTAAATAAATTTTTTCATTATGAACCACATTCCTTCCCCTGATTCCGTTATAATCAGAACTTTTTTATATGTTTATAAAACAAAAACGATTTTAATACAATCTTTTTTATCCTTGTGATCATGAATTAAATAACTTTCCCATTATTAGAGCTTTTAAGAAAATGTCTGCTCTGCCAAACTGCAAGTTTGGCACTCCGGACAATCTTTTTGCTCAGAATAAAATCATTCCCCGTTTTTTCCACCAGACCACCAGATGAGGCAGTGCTGCCTGATAAGAGTTGATTCCAAGTCCCTGTGAATTTAATTTCAGATAGGTATCGTTGACCTTTTGGCCAACACGAAACATCAGCGAATACTGTATGCGATTCCGCCGGATCCACACGGATACTTAGCTGAGAATGATTTTTTTCAACGAACTCCCTGCTGCCCACGGCAATGCTCTCAGTCCAGTGACTTTCACGTACCCGCATTTTGCGAGTGAGCCGTCAGCCCATTTTCTGTGAGCAGTCTGAAAGTTGCCGAAAGTCTCGAAACCTGCCAGTTCTCTCAGTTTTTCATAACTGATCAGCACATTTTTTCGGCGGGGTTCCCGAATTTCATTGAATCCGCACCAGCTCCATTCGAAAGGATGCCTTATTCTTCCGGTCCGGACCATGTTCAGATCAATATAAACAACGCATTGCAACAGATGTTCGCCGGTTTCCACAGCCGTCGCATGATACCGGTCCGACCCAATTTTACCAATCATTGGCGAAAGTGTCAGAGTATCCGAACCGGGGAGTTCGGGAGAGCGATGCCCGACTCCTCCGGGTGCTCAATATTCACAAATCTCGCTCTGAGATAGTACAGCCCCGCATCCGGGTCATACTGCTCTCCGGTATACAGATATCTGTTGTCGCTGGTTCCGAGATGATCCTTCAGATTCCCGAAGGCATCATAAATGTAGCTGTCCGTCACCGCTCCGTCTGCATCGGTCAGTTGCCTGACAGAGCCGTGGCCGTCGTAAACATAATAACGAACCTCGCCATCCTGCTTCCGGCTGATCAGATCATCGCCGTGAACGTAGTTCACGGAAGCGGTAGCGCCTTTCTCCTCAAGCACCTGGGCATACTGACGGTTTTTGTCAACGAGATAATCCGTCGCCGAACCGTCAGCAACGGAACTGACTCTGATCCCGTCCGCATCATAGGCATAACTGGAAGAGCCGGCGGAGACGAGCCTGTTCTCATAATCGTAGCCGTAGGCAACAGTATCCGTTCCGTCATTTCTGC
>JAOZLU010000448.1:0-4588 GCA_029934695.1 Desulfobacterales bacterium
ACTAAGCAAGGTTGAATGATGACGGATCAGCGGACAAATGACATCCTTATCGAACTGAAGAACAAAATATCGCAGAAATACAAACTGAGAGAAATGCGTCTTTTCGGTTCCAGGGCACGCGGAGACAGCGGGCTTCATTCGGACATTGACGTGTTTGTCCGTATCTCGGATGCGAACAGGGAAACCGAGGAGGCTGTTTTTGATCTGGCGTATGAGACGGAACTGAGACATGACTGTCTGATTGACATTTTTGTCTTTGATGACAAGGCTCTCAGCGGAATTCGTTTCTGGACACCGGTTTATCAGAACATTCTGCGGGAGGGAGTCATCATATGAACGGCGATGCGAAAGAAGCCCTGATCAGTTACCGGATGGAAAGAGCATCCGAGTCTGTCGAAGCCGCCCGGCTGATGCTTGACAACGGAATGCTGACCTCGGCGATGAACAGAGTCTATTATGCAATGTTTTATGCCGTGCAGTCTGTCCTGATAACAAAGGATGCCTCATTCTCAAAACACGGTCAGGTCAAAGGTTATTTCAACAAGGAGTTTGTTCACAAAGGTCTTTTTTCCGTAAGCCTGGGAAAAACATACAACAAAGCCTTTGAATACCGGCAAAAATTTGACTATGCCGATTTTGAGGTTCCGACGGCTGTCATGGTTGGTGAATTTGTTCAGCATGCCGAAGATTTTATCAGAGAGGTGAAACTGTTTTTGGATTCTCAGAAAAATGATACTGCGTGAGCGGGCATAACCATCAATGAAGCGGACGGCGGGGGCTTGATTTCAGTTGAAAGTTCTCGGTTAATCCCCCGCCGCCGCTTATTTCAGGCGTTATATTTTTCTCATAAAGGCAAGCAGTTGCAAAAAGCTTGAACAGCGGGGAAAGTCGGATTTCGGATTTGGGCGAGATATTCAGCCATGCGTAAGAAACAGTGCGGAGCTTTAAAAATTAGGCGAAATCATGAAATTTATATGGTCTGAGTACATAAGACACAGAGCCGAATCAAGAAAATTTGACCTCGGCAAAATTGAGGAGATACTGAGATATTCGGCTGAAAGATACTTCGACACCGAGACAGACCGGCTGGTTGCCGTCGGCAGACATGACGAGCGTCTGATAATGATTCCCTACGAGGCATACGGAGATACGGTAAGAGCAGTCACAGTCCATGCTGTGACACGGCAGCAGATTAATTTTCGGATAAAAACAGGGCGGTTTTCAAATGGATGACAAATCAGAGATGAAATATTTCAAAGATGATGACATTCTGCACTTTGTCGTTTCCGACGAAAAAGAGGCGGGGAGTATTGAAATAACTCCGAACATCACTGCCGAGATAAACGGAGACGGCGAACTGATCGGGATAGAAATTCTGAATGCCAGCTCCTTTGTCCGAGATTATATAATGGAGATGGCTCAGGCAAAGATACTTGGCTTGGCAGAGAGACAATTTTCAAAAGGTATAACTGTTTAGAAAACTTATGAAAAATATAACCCAAAAATGAAGCGGACGGGCGGGGCGCATCGGCAATGAGGCGTATCGGCAAACCCCGCCCGCCGCTGAACTTAGCGTTAGCTTTTTTACCATCTTAGTAAGGTCTATATGGAAACAATTGAATATTTGAAGTCATTTAACAGAAAAGAAAGATTCCATCTTGTTGGTCAGCTTCTCGGCAATTCAGAATTTAATCTCGACCCAAATCTGTTTAGGAAGATACTTGACTTACTTGATCTGGATACACCAACTTATTATTTTTCAGCAATGGACTATCATTTAGATTGGATTTTTGCCAGCTTAGAGCTTGCATCTGGTCAATATGATGGCCCTAAAGAGAGAAACAACTTATGCATTAATGCTACTAACGAAGATGTGGATTTTTTGTTGGCATTTGTTGACGATTTGGGAATTACACATATTGTAATGATTGAGGCCAAAGGAGATACTTCTTTTACAAATAAACAACTTCAAAGCAAAGCGAATCGGTTAAACGAAATATTTGGTCCATCAGGCAAAAAGTGGCCAAATGTAGTCCCCCATTTTTTGATTTGTAGCCCTACTCAACCGAGTCAACTTCAAACAAGTAAGTTACCGTCATTTATGCGTAACAAAAAAGATGATGGGCTTATCTGGTTTAGGTTGTATATGCCTGCTAACCAACGGAAAGTAACTCGGTGTGATGTAAATGGTAATTCATCGCAGAATGGTACTCACTGGAAAATAGAGTATATTCGAACTTTAAAAAGCTAACCCGGCACTGCACCGGACGCAAAAAAGCCTGCGCCGGTGAGCTTTGGCGTTATCAATTAAAAACAAATTAAAAGTCAGGATGGGAAAATGTCCGAAAGCAATATATTTATTAACGAAATAAAACTTGCTAATTTTTTATCATTCGGAGATGCAAGTGAACCTATTCAGTTAGGTTCTCTTAATGTTCTGATTGGAAAAAATTCATGCGGCAAATCGAATCTTATCGAAGCATTCGCACTTCTCAAGGCATTGCCAAAGGATCTGCCTGCTCCTATACGTCAGGGCGGAGGTATAAGAGAATGGCTTTGGAAAGGAGCAAACAAAACACCGATTGCAGAAATAAACATTTCTTTAAATTATCCCGGGGATTCCATACCTCTGAGATACAGGCTTAACTTTACAAATGTCGGTCAACGTTTGGAACTTATTGATGAAGCGATTGAATGTGTTTATAAAAAAGAAGCTTGGCAGCATGATGTTTATTTCTATTATCGCTATCAGGAAGGTTCGCCGGTTTTAAATGTTCAGAATTTTGGCACAGACAGAGCGGACTCCGGTGACAGCACCCAACGCACACTCCGAAGAGAAGATTTGGATATTAATCAATCTGTTTTATCGCAACTCAAGGATCCTGATCAATATCCTGAACTTACTTATGTCGGTAAACATTTCTCGAAAATAAAATTATACAGAGAATGGAATCTTGGCAGATATACACCGCCACGGCTTCCTCAGAATCCCGATCTTCCAGAAGATTTTCTTATGGAAGACATGAGCAATCTCGGACTTGTTCTGAACGATTTGCAACACCGGTCAAATATTAAGAAAACAATTGTTGAACAATTAAATCTGTTTTATGATGAGTTTGATGATATTACCACTAAAATTCATGGCGGAACAGTTCAGATTTATCTGCATGAAAAAAATCTGAACCAGCCTATTCCGGCTACCCGTCTTTCTGACGGAACACTTCGTTTTCTCTGTCTGTTAGTTATTCTTTGTCATCCTGAGCCGCCGCCCTTGATATGTATTGAAGGACCCGAATTAGGCCTACACCCTGATATTTTACCATATATCGCAAAACTTTTACTTGAAGCATCGAAAAGAACTCAGCTTGTTGTAACCACTCATTCCGATATCTTGGTGGATGAACTGACAGATGTTCCGGATTCTGTGATTGTCAGTGAGAAATATGATGGTTCGACAAATATGCATCGTTTGGATGCTGACTCTCTCAAAGTATGGATTGAAAAATATTCTTTGGGAGAATTATGGAGAAGCGGTGAAATCGGAGGTAACAGGTGGTGAAGATAAGAATTTACGTTGAAGGAGGCGGTGACCAGCACGCCCTGAAGTCCAAATGCAGAGCGGGGTTTCGGATGTTTTTTGAAAAGGTTCTTCCGCAAGGCAGGATGCCGAGCATCATTGCCTGTGGCAGCAGGAATAAAGCTTTTAGCTATTTCTGTACAGCGATAAAGCAGCATAGAAATGCTTTTTGTGTTCTTTTAGTTGACAGTGAATCGCCAATTAGAAATAGTGCAAATCGGTGGGATCACCTTAAAGAGCGCGATAATTGGAATAAACCTGATGGTGCGAATGAAGAAAATATTCATTTCATGGTTCAATGTATGGAAAGCTGGTTCATAGCAGACAAAGAATGTCTTGCTTTCTTTTTTGGTCAGGGATTTAATGTTAACGCAATTCCTGATAATCCGAATATTGAAGCAGTTTCAAAAGCAGACATTTTTAACGGATTAAAAAATTCCAGTCGCAATACAAAAACTAAAGGCAAGTATGGCAAAGGCAGTCATTCATTTGATATTCTTTCAAAAATTAGTCCAGCCAAAGTACGTGAAGCTTCTGAACACGCAGATATTTTACTCAGGATACTCGAAGAAAAAAACAAATGAATATTGAAAATATAACCCAGCGTTTGAGCGGACGGAAAAAGCCCCGCCGCTTATCTCAGCGTTAGTGCTCCAAGCAAAGCTTGGTGCTTCCTGCAGGTGAAAGTCCCTGTCGGGTAAGGGTCAGCCACCCACCCGTACTGAGTGTTGCGTGCGGCAGGGACAGACACACCGTCGAACGACCCGCACGAAGCGTGCACAGGGAATCATGCAGGCCGCAGGGAGTGAGGCGCACTCCTGAAGCATGGTGCAGCATCGTTATGAGTAAAAAAGCGGACGGCGACGTTTTTAACGTGACGGAAGCCGAAACAGAGGAATCGTCAGTTCCCCTGCGAAGCCTGCCTCAGCGTCGGACAGGCGGGATTCCGGAGGGTCTGCCGGTGTCATCAGGGCGCGGCATGTATGAAGAGAGGCACACAGGAACCTGGGA
>JAOZLU010000448.1:4688-5887 GCA_029934695.1 Desulfobacterales bacterium
GAAAGGGCGTCAGGCAGGCGTATCCGACGCGGAAAACGGAGGTGCGCTGACGACTTCCGGGGAGTCATATCCGCCCACAGTGCTCTGAGACGGTGACGCCGTTCATATGGGGAAGGGGCGGACAGGATTACGCAGTCCGCAAAGGAAACATTGCCGGACAAAGTCGGGACGGAGGCAAGACACAATGCAGACCTCACTATGGGGAACAGCGGAAAAATCTGCGCTGCGTAAGGAACACCGGTTTCAGAACCTGACAAACGAACTCACACCGGAATATCTGACATGGTGCCGGGAGCAGCTGAATAAAAAGGCGGCTCCGGGAGTTGACAAAGTGACAGTCAGAGAATACGGAAAGAATCTGACAGGAAGCATTGCAGATTTGCGGAGTCGTCTGAAAAGGGGAGGATACCGGGCAGAACTGACAATCAGACGTTTCATACCGAAGCCGGGAGGAAAACAGCGTCCCCCCGGACTTCCGGCCACAGAGGACAAAGTTCTGCAGACAGGTGCAGCCGAAATACCCGAAGCGATATATGAAGCAGATTTTCGTGAATGCAGCTTCGGGTGCAGACCGCATACCGGTGCGAAAGATGCGGTGAAAGGACTTTGCAAAAGCTTGCAGCATGGAAAGTTCAACTGTATCGTGGAAGCAGTCGGGCAACTGGCTGTCCTACCCCGATTAAGCTTTGTGAATTATGAATTTAAGTTTTTGTTTTTACAATGTGCCACCTAAAACAACGATTAAGAGAGGTTGAAATTTTGAAATTAAATATTGCTCATATTGCCAGGGATACTCTTTTTATCCTAATTGGTATTATTTCAGCTGGTTTTGGACTAAAAGGATTTTTGCTGCCTAATTCATTTATCGATGGTGGCGCTATGGGTATTTCTTTGCTAGTATCAGAAACAACCAGTGTATCATTATCTATTCTTATTGTGGCGATCAATTTGCCATTTCTCATACTTGGATATTCACAAATAGGAAAGCAATTTGCGCTTAAAAGTGTTATTGCCATAATTGGACTTGCATTAGTTGTTCACTTTATGCCTTATCCTTTAATTACAACAGACAAATTACTTATTGCTGTTTTTGGTGGCTTTTTTCTGGGAGGAGGAATAGGAATGGCAATCCGTGGTGGATCTGTAATAGACGGAACCGAGGTGTTGGCAATTCATTTAAGCAAAAAATCAGGGCTGAC
>JAOZLU010001021.1 GCA_029934695.1 Desulfobacterales bacterium
TATGGAATGCCGGGGCAAAATCTTTTTTGATTGACACCATTGTCAGAGGTTTGCCGATTCCCATCATTCTCATTCGTGACCGCCGAACCGATCCGGATGATTTCAAAGTGGTTCGTGAAGTTGTTGACGGGCAGCAACGATTGAGAACTGTCATAAGTTATGTCTCCCCGGAAAATCTTGAGGATTTTGATCCGGAGGCTGACGAATTCACCATTCGGAAAGCGCACGACAAAGAATTGGCCGGCAAGAAATTTTCCGAACTCGACAGCGAGACAAAAGAGGCGATTTTAGAATATGAATTCAATGTTCACATACTTCCGCCCCGGACCGATGACAGAGAAATCATCCAAATTTTCAGAAGAATGAATGCCACAAAGCATTCTCTTCAAAAGCAGGAACTGAGAAATGCACATTATTTCGGGGAATTCAAGACCTCGGTCTGCAAATTGGCGGCAGAGCAGTTACCCAGATGGAGAAAATGGAAAACATTTACAGGAGATGATATCTCAAAGATGGCTGAAGCGGAATTTGTTTCCGAATGTCTGATTCTTATTTTGAGAGGTGAGGTTTCGGGAAAATCTTCTGTAAAAATAGATCAATTTTACAAGCGGCACGATGAAGTGTTCAATGAAAGAGAGGAAGTTGAAAAACGCTTCAGAAGCGTGGCTGATTCTGTCGACAACCTGACAAGCCGGAAATCATCACCGTTTGTGCTGGCAGGAAAGAAAACATGTTATGCTTTTTTTGCATATATTTATCACCTTTTGTATGGCATGGACGGACTTTTTTTAAAAGACAGAAAGGGGAAGCGTATCTCCGAAGAAACAAAAGACAAGATTTTTGCCTGTAACGAACTTCTTTACAAAAGGAAGGCCCCGGCAGATGTTCTGGAAGCATCTGAGAGGCATACAACGACTCGGAAACAAAGAAAAAGAATGTTTGACTTTTTTCTCAAAGGCAAATAATGGCAGGAAAAACAACAAGTCTGGCAAGAAGATTCGATCAGCAGGTTTCTTCTTTGGAATCAACGAGACAGAAAATGGAATCTTTATTTTCCCGAAGCGAGGTGAACAGGGATGATATTGAACATGTCTATGCAGGTTTGTTCTTAGATGTTTTTACCGAGTTTGAAGCGTTGATTGAGGTGCTTTTTATCGGGCTTTTGTCAGGAAATTTATATTCGCCGACCCGGAACATTGTCAGAAGAATCAGAATTTCGCCCAGTGCGGAGGTCAGAAATGTTGTTTTCGGCGGCAGAAGCTATCTGGATTGGCTTCCATACAAAAACTATACCCTGAAAAGAGCAAAATTGTATTTTAACAGTCCCGAACCTTTTGATGTTTTAAATGCCACAGAGAAAAGCAGCCTGAGATTTTATCATATTATACGGAACGCGTTTGCTCACAAAAGTGAAAAAGCTCTGAGAGAATTCAACAACCTGATAGCCGGGTTGTCTTTGTTGCCATATGAAAAAAGACCGGGCGGTTTTTTAAGGAGCAGACCGAGTTCAATTTCATCCCAGACACAATTTGAAATTGCGGTTCTTGAATTAAGGGTAATCGCCGGAAAAATTTGTGCTTAACATCTGGGAATAAAGAAAAGACGGGGAATC
>JAOZLU010000449.1 GCA_029934695.1 Desulfobacterales bacterium
TTCAGCAATGATCGGGCATGAAGTCTGGGCCTTTTTGATTCCATTGTAAAAATGAGAAATGAGAAATGAAATCAATGTTGACATCTTACACGCTTTCTTATAAATATAAACAATTTGGATGAATCACCAATTCATTTCCAATGGTTGGGGAGCCGTTTTTTCGGGGTGGAAGTTTGGAAGAATATATCACCAACGATTTCAGGCAGAGGCTGAGATTTTTTGATTTCATCGTAGAATAGGCGGAACAGAGGCTATGACTCAGGATGTGAAGCGCGGAAACCGAGAAACAGAAGTAGAAGATGATGTCAAACCCAGTAATAGAGGAATGCAGGAGAGCGGAGAAGGGGGGTATAGAAAAGATGGAAAATCACCAATATCCGAGATAACCCCGGAGGAACTAGCCCAGAATTCCCGCCAGACGGGCCCCTTGGAAAGTCTGGACAATCCGGCCAAGACATCTTTTGTTGTAAAAATCATTGGCTTTGTCACAGGACTGTTTGACAGGGGTCACTTTTTCACAAGTTTTATATTAGGTGGTCTCATATCGCTTCCCCTTTTATACCTAAATAATACAGATACAGGCAACAGTTTATTAAATTGGAAATATGATGACCTTGTTGTAAAAAACTTTAAAGAGGTTATCAAAGATGCTCATAAGAAGGGAATTTCCCCGATTGATACACATATTCAGATCGTCGTATTTGACAAGGAGACATACGAAAACAGTCCGAGTCAAGGGTTATGGACCCCTCGGGATATTCTGGGGCAATGTATTCTAAAATCTATGGAGCTTAAGGCCAAGATCGTTTTTGTTGATTTTGACATATACAATCCCGCTCCTCTTATTTTTGAAAGAACGGAAGATGAAAATTACGAATTTCTGGATTGTATGCGAGATGCTGCGAAAGCGGCCAGGAAAAATAATGCTGTGATTATTTTGCCGTGGATTAAAGAATATGAAAATGACGACAAAAAAGAAGTCACCTGCAAATCCGATACCTGTGTCAACCGACTTAAGTATAAAAACAGCTACAAAGAGGCCGTTAATCAATTTGTTTATGAGAACAATGACGTTATCGTATGGGGAGGCGTGGCGATTCATAAAAATCCTTTAGACTATGACAAAACAAGGCATTTTCGCTTTTATGAAAAATCAGGAGACGGTGAGATCATATTTTCTGCTTATATATTAATTTCTCTTTATCTGGACTATAACGCCAACAAAATAAAGGAGATTCTTGCATCAGTAAAAAAAGATATTGAAATGTATGGCAAATCTGATAGGATCCCTATTTCAACTTCACCCAAGGAGCCAAAGCGATATATTCATATTTACAATCAGGATAATCCTAAAAATGAAGAAATGCCTTCCAGATATATATTTCACTTGGCCCCTACGGATATAACCAAGTTTATTTTTAAGGATGAACCATCCGGAATAACTCCGAAACCTTTGCTGCGCCATCGCATGCAGCTTAGAATACTTCCTGATGTCTTTCTCAGGCGAGATAGTAACTACATTGAGAATACGGTTGTCTTGATTGGCTCTGACAATCCGGCCATGAGAGATGTCCATCTCACCCCTCTTGGCAAAATGAATGGTATTTTTCTGATAGCCAATGGTGTCAACATGTTGTATAACGGGCTTCAATTGCAGAATTTGTCTCTGTATAAAACTTTTATGATTGAGGTGGTCATCCTTATTTTTCTTTCATTAATATTTTCTGTTAAAGGACTATGTGGATATAAACTTTACAGTTTTTTTATGTCTTTGGTATGCTTTGCTTTGCTTTACTTTTTACTGCACAACGAAGTGAGCTTGCATTTTCTTCGTAAATGGGGCATTCTTATAGATTTTATAGTTCCGATAATAGCGATTGCGACAGAAAGACTGTTGGAGGCTATAGGTGAGGGAATAGCTGAACTTTTCAAAAGTATAAGGACAAGCGAGTAAGTATTCTCTTGCCAAAGAAGGCTATCTGCTCAGATTGCGAATTTTATTTTTATGCTAAAAAAGAAAGGGGAATTGACTATGGTAATCAGGGTTCTGAACAGCTTGCTTCTGGGAATGGTGCTCTGCTTTTTCACAGCATCTTCTGTATTTTCACAGTCTATGGTGGACAGAGAGCCTGTGGCAGATATTATAATTAAGGAAGGATTCAAGGCAAAAGAGTGCTATGAGCTTACGCCGAAAATGCAATTGAAGGATGATTTCATGCCCGTCAAAGCTGGTGAAAAGATAAAATTGTTAAGAGAAGATTGTGAGGTCAGGCTGGTTTATTACTGTAAAGGCTGTCCGGATGAAATGATGATCAATGGAAAAGAAACGGTTGTGAGGAAACCTTCCTCCTTTAGGGAAAAAAAAATTTTGGAAACGTCGATAGAAAATGGTAAAGATTGGTTTGGCACCGTAATCACTCGTATGTCTTCAACAGGTGAAAAACCATCCTCTAAGATATTTAACCTTTGGCCGTGCCCGATAGATGGGGCTACGGTGCTTGGAGGAGACAGGCAAATATTTTTCGGATGGTATAAATGGCATAAGGAGAAGGAGCGCAGAATCAAAGGAGGTGAGGAGATAATGTTGGTAATTAGAAGGAAGGGCGGCAAATCAAAGGAAGAACTTCCTATAAAGGCAGCGGCCTTGACCCCAGTAAACGCAAATTTTATCCCTGGTATACATTACGAATGGTTTATAAAAAAAAAGGAGGAGAAAGGACATGTTCTGTCTGAAACTTATTCTTTCAGTGTGCTGAAGAAAGAAGATTCTGATTTTGTTATCAAAAAATTGAGAACGATCAAAGATGAGGATGAAAAACGCGCCCGAATCAAGCAAGCTTCTTATCTGCAACGCCTCAGCGATGCAAATCCTGATCTTGATCTTTATGCTGACAGTCTCAGATTTCTCGGTGATGTTGAGAACGGTTCTTTTAAAGGGTGCTTGAAGTTGGATGATGAACTGAAGGACGAATGTTATTTTTGGGCAAAGCGTTTGAAAAAGCACTGGGTACAAATGGAGGCGAAATAGCCTATATTTGGAGGTGGTGAATAAGGCTCTTCATTGCCTCTGCACCGCCCACCCATATTCCTCATTTGTCGGAGGCCGACTTTGTTTAATGAGAAAAACTGTGAAATTTAACCGTTACGATATCTGTGATAATCTTCAGAAAGGGATTTCAGATCGAACTAAGTGTCCAGAAAAGAATAACTTCAACATTTATTAATTTTAAAATACTTTTCTCATTAATGCCAGTTAATAATGAGATTAACAGCAAAAGTCGTTCAAGTGTAACAGTTATTTTTTTCTAAACCCTAAGGATTACGAGGTGATGAAAATGATAAAAACGAGTTGCATTGTCATATTTTCTTTTATATGTTGCAATATATTACTGCTCAATTATTCGTTGTCCCAAGATAGCGCAAAATTTTTAAGCATTGAATGTCAAGTGGCCTACGATCACTCGGATTATGGGGAAGCCATCAGGAAATGTAAAGAAGCATTGGCGATGGCGAGAGGGGCAAACGACAAAAATCGTGTTGCCTCTATTTTGTCTTACTTAGGCCACGCGTCTCGAAAACTCGCACAATACGAAAAGGCTATATCATTCTACGATGAAGCACTTGGTATATCTCAGAAGATTGGAGACAATAGAAAAAAAAATGGAGAGATTCTCACTAATACGGGAATCGCCTATCGGTATATGGGGGAATATGAAAAATCCTTAGAATGCTATGAACAGGCATTGGCAATAGATGAGGATTTGAGAGATGAATCGGGAAAAAGTCGTGATCTGACAAATATCGCCAATGTTTACAGTATGCTTGGATTGCATAAAAGAGCAATTGGCAAATATGAAGATGCCTTGGAAATAGAAGAAAACGAGAAAAACAAAAAAGGAAAAGCAGAAATCCTGGTAAACAGAGGTTTGCTCTATGAGAATCAGGAAAACTATGACGCTGCCCAAGCTGACTATAAGGAGGCATGGCAAATATTCAGTCATGTTGACAGTCTGAACGGTCAAGGGACAGCTTTGAACAACCTTGGCAACCTTTATTCTAAGTGTGAAAATTATGAAGGAGCTTTAAATTTTTATAAATATGCACTGGAAATATTTCAGCAAACTAATGATCGGAAAAATGAGGCTGTCATTCTCAGTAACATGGGATATATTTACAGTCAGTTAGAACATAATAGCGAGGCGGCCCGATGCTATAAAGAAAGTCTGAAAATTTTTGAGAAAATAGCGATTCCAGAAAGTACTTGGAGGGCAAAAAGCGGTCTTGGCAAGCTAAAAGCCAAATCAGAAAAATCTGTTCACAAAGAAGTTATCCAATACTATGAAGATGCTTTTGAAATTATTGAATCCATGAAGGAAAAACTTGCAGGAGATGAAAGCAAATCTTCTTTTATGCAGGATAAACTTAATGTTTATGATGAACTGATTCAGATTCTGAATGCATGGCATGAAAAACATCCTTCCAAAGGATATGACCGGAAGTCTTTTGAAATTTTTGAACGCAAGCAGGGACGAATCTTCTTAAATCAGATGGGAAAAATTGATGTCAGAAATTTTCACGATGTGCCGAATAATATCATTCAAAAAACGCTTAAACTGAAAGATGATCTTGAATCAGCCACACAAAAGCTTGCTGATAAGCTTTCTGAATTCCCTGAAAAAGACAATAGAGAAAGCGTTATCAGGCTCAGAGAAAGGATAGGCAATGTTAAACAAGAAGAAGAAAGACATAAACAATTTATAAGAGTAAAATATCCAGAGTATTATGCGGTGATCTATCCAGAACCCGTCATGCTGTCAGAGCTTCAGGAGAATATTCTAAGAGAGGATGAGATATTAATGATTTACGGGGTTATGAAAGATATGACCTGCCTATGGATGATCACTAATGAAAAATTCAAGATTTATTCTATCAAAATTCAAAACAGGAAACTTGAAGATAAAATAATCTCTTTAAGAGACACCCTCCTGAAGGAAATCGGGGGACTTATTGATCAGGAACCATTTTTCTCTACGAATAAGACATTTGTCAAAGAATTGAATGAGCTTACTTCCAAAAAAATTTCCTCAGAAGAATACCGAGAACTCTCGAAACTGCTTCTTCCTGAGGAACTCAAACCTGATATTCGGGAGAAACTTCTGTATATCGTGCCCACTTCATTCCTTTGCAGCCTGCCATTTGAAGTCCTGATGACCCAGACAACTAAAAGAAATAGGCCCAAATATCTGATTGAAGACTGCGCGGTGACTTACCTTTCTTCTGCCTCGCTTCTCAAAATACTCCGCCGGGAAAATCGACAAGAAAGAGGGGATGACAGACACCCCTTTCTTGCTTTTGCAGATCCGATCTATAAAAAAGATACTCCGGTAAAAGACAGTTCCCTGATCACAAAGGAAAGAGGAGATGCTTATCGTGAATACTACAAGAACTTTGAATTTCCTCAACTCCCGGCAAGCAAAGAAGAGGCGGAAAGGATCAACCGTTTTTTCTCTGTCTCCGAGAAATCAGACTCCCTTCAACTCCGGGAAAATGCATGCAGAAGTAAAGTGTTTGAGTTTCACAGGAACGACAAACTGGATGATTATCAATATGTTCTATTTTCCTGTCACGGTGTTCTGCCTGATGAAGTGGGGCCTATAGTTCAACCCGCTTTGGTCTTATCCATTCCTGATCCAGACCAAGGATATGCCGGTTTTCTGACCATGAAAGATGTATTCGGGATCAGGTTCGATGCGGATATGATCACTCTTTCAGCCTGTAACACGGGGAGGGTGAGCAATATAATTCAGGGGGAAAACATGGGCGGTCTAACCAAGTCATTCATGCTGGCAGGAACGGACACGGTTTCGGTGAC